>CAKQDN010000035.1 GCA_934229275.1 uncultured Clostridia bacterium
GACTGGGAACTGCGAGTTTCTTCGTTCGTATTGTAAAAAGAACGGTCTTTATTTTGTTGAAGTTGACAAACTGTCGATCGACGGAGAAGTCGTTTCCGCAACGAGAATTAAGGAATTACTTCAAAACGGCAATATAGAAGAGGCGAATAAACTGCTTGTAACGCCTTATCATATTTCGGACGTTGTAATCAAGGGACGTGGAGAAGGGCATATTTTTGGTTTCCCTACCGTGAATTTTGTGCCGAAAACAGGCAAAATTCTTCCTAAATCGGGCGTTTACAGTACTATGACAGACATAGTACTCGGTAAATATAAGTCGGTAACCAACATCGGAATCAAACCGACTTTCAATGACAGCACCACGAGTATCGAAACGTTTATCGGCGACGGATTTAATGCCGATATATACGGAAAAGAAATAACAATCTATTTTAACAAATATCTTCGCGATATTAAAAAGTTCCCCGACCCGGAACACTTAAAAGAACAGATTTACAAGGACATAAGGAGTTAAACCATGTTGAGAATAGGACCAAGCGGAAATTCGCTTGCTTTTTACGAAAGCGGACATAAGCACACCGTAGAGGCTCCGGGATGGCTTCATTCCATCGGACTCACCGCATACGAATATTCTTTCGGAAGAGGAATAACGCTCTCGGAAAAAACCGCGATCGAAATAGGCGCAAAAGCGCAGCAGTACGATATTGCCGTATCCGTTCACGCGCCGTATTACATAAATTTTGCCAATCCTTCCGACGAGATGATTGCAAAATCAGTCGGTTACGTCGTTAATTCCGTACGGTACGCGCGCTTGATGTGCGGCAACAGAGTGGTTTTTCATACTGCGACATGTGGAAAAACGGAACGAAAAGATGCGGTTGACCTTGCAAGCCGCAACCTCGATAAAATGCTTGCCGCTCTCGAAGAAAACTATCCGGACGGAAATTACATCGTTTGCCCGGAAACGATGGGAAAACTGCAACAAATAGGCACTGTCGAAGAAATAGTCGAGTTCTGCAAAAAGAGCGATAAGATGATTCCGTGCTTCGATTTCGGGCATATAAACTCATACACTCACGGTGCACTCAAATCGAAAGACGACTATAAAAGAATAATTGACTACGCAATCGAAAATCTCGGAGAGCGTGCAAAAAGTCTGCATATTCATTTTTCCAAAATCATGTACGGACCTGCCGGCGAGATAAAGCATCTGACTTTTGACGACAAAATATACGGTCCGGAGTACGCTCCGCTTGCCGAAATTATCGACGAATACCGCTTAGATCCCGTAATTATCTGCGAATCCAGAGAAATTATGAGCGATGATGCGTTAAAAATGAAAAAATGCCATAAAATCACTTAACATTTTTTCAAAATTATGTTAAAATATAGCAAAGGAGTTACTTATGGCTGAAAATAACAGAGCATTAGTTCTTTTTGACGACAAAATCCGTTTCTATTTCACTTCGTTCTTGTCCTCGTTCGGTTGCGTAATCGTTTGCGGCGATCGAAAGATTTTTATTACGGACAAGCGTTATGTCGTGGACGCCGCCAAAGAGTGCGTTCAGGGCTGCGAAGTGGTGACGCTGAGTGAAGACGGTCTGTATGCCGATATTAAACGGCAACTCGAAGCACTGAACGTCAAAAACATCGGATTTGAAAGCAAAACGTTAAGCGTAGAACAATTCAACAAATTAAAAGAAGCGTTGCCGGGTTATAATTTCGAACCTGCAGACGACGAGATTGCCGAAATGCAATCGGTTAAAAGACGCGATGAAATCGACAATATCGCAAAAGCGCAGTGGATTACGCAAAAAGCGCTCATTAACGTCGTCCCGAAAATCAAACCCGGAATAACCGAAAAAGCCGTTGCCGCGGAAATCGTCTATCAGATGATGCTGCTCGGTGCCGAATGTCCCTCATTCGACAGTATAGTTTGCTTCGGAGCGAATTCTGCTTGTCCGCATCACAAGCCGAGCGATACGAAACTCGATAAAAACGATATTATTCTCATCGATATCGGGGCAAAGTATCACGGCTATTGCGGCGATATGACCAGAACGTTCTGCATCGGCAAACCTTCGCCCGAATTCGAGCGTATGCACAGAACGGTTAAAGCGGCGCAGCAGTTCGGTCTCGAACGCATCAAAGCAGGGCTTTCCGCGCGTTACGTCGATACGATAGTTCGCGAATTCTTTGCTGCAAACGGATTTAAAGACGAATTCACTCATTCGCTCGGTCACGGCGTCGGAGTGAATATCCACGAGCGTCCTTTTATGGGACCGCGCAGCACCGAAACGTTGAAAGAAAACATGCTGGTTACTTGCGAACCGGGCGTTTACATCGAAGGCGTAGGCGGAGTGCGAATAGAAGATTTAGTGGTCGTAAAGGAAGACGGAATCGAAAACCTTACGACGCTTGCTAATAAAAATATCAATTTTTAGGAGGGCTGTATGATATCAGCAGGAGATTTTAGAAAAGGCGTTACGTTTGAGATGGACGGTAAGGTATATGTTATCGTTGACTTTCAGCACGTAAAACCCGGCAAAGGCGCGGCATTCGTCCGTACCAAGATCAAAAACGTAGTAACCGGACAGGTGCTTGAACAAACGTTCAACCCCTCGGATAAATATCCGATTGCTCACATCGAAAGAAAGGATATGCAGTATTCTTACAACGACGGCGATCTTTACTACTTTATGGATCTTGAAACTTTCGATATGCTTCCTCTCAATTACGAAACGGTTAAAGACGCAATGCAGTTCGTAAAGGAAGAAATGATGGTTACCATCCAACTTTATAAAGGCAACGCTTTCAGCGTCGAGCCCCCGAACTTCGTCGAACTTACCGTCGCCGAAACCGAACCCGGTATTCAGGGCGATACTTCTAAAGCAGGCAACAAGCCGGCTAAACTCGAAACCGGATATAACATTCAGGTTCCGCTCTTCATCAATCAGGGCGAGAAAATTCGTGTCGATACCCGCACCGGAACGTACATGGAAAGAGTTAAATAACAAGCATACACCAAGCCGCGAAAATCAAAATCGCGGCTTTTGTATAATAATCGTCAAAATACGATTAAAGAGAAGCGATTAGTCGGGTCGTTTCTCTTTTTTTATGCTCATATTTGTTCCGTTTTAAGAGTATTCTATAACGAATTAAAAACGGAGGTGCCTATGCTCGACTGTATTTTGCCTGCCGAAACGGCTAAAGCGCTTGATAATCTCGATCGCGACCTGATATTTGAAATACGATTGCGCGGCGGTCGGGAAGTGAGCGTAAATTACGGCGGCGTTTATAAAAAACTGACTTATTGCGGTAAAACGGTTAAAATAGGCTTTGACGAGTGCGATAAAATTATAGCAAGGGCGGCAGAATATTCGTTATATTCGGTCAACAACCAGATAGTCGAAGGCTTTGTCACGGTAGATAAAGGCGTGCGAATCGGCTTATGCGGCGAAATAGTCAGCGACGGCGGTTCCGTTAAAACCGTAAAATATTTTTCTTCGCTCAACGTAAGAATTCCGCACGATGTAGTCGGTTGCGCGGATAAACTAATTAAACTTATCTATACGACAAAACCACTTAGTACTCTTGTTATATCTCCTCCCGGGAAGGGAAAAACGACGATGTTGCGTGATCTCGGGAGAAGTTTGTCCGCAAAAAAAATTACTTATAGTAGACGAGCGCAATGAAATATGTGCTTTCAAAGGAGGAAAACCGCAATTCGATACCGGTGAAAATTGCGACGTTATTACGCTCGGGAGTAAAGAATTTGCGTTTTCATACGGAGTGAGAACCATGTCGCCCGATGTAATAATTACCGATGAACTTATGAACGAAAGCGATGCGGAAGCCGCGATGCTTGCCGCTGCGGCAGGAGTAAAAGTTGTGGCAAGCGTTCATGCGGACAGTATCGAGGAGTTAAAAAGCAAAAGTTATCTTAAAAAATTGTTATCGTCGGGACTCATCGAGAGATACGTTTTTTTAAGCAGTGAAAAAATCGGGCAGATTAAAAGCGCTTACGACGGCGCGTTCGGGAGGTTATTGTGAGCGGATTCATGCTTAAACTTACAATTGCCACCGCGGCGGGATTTTTTCTGGGTAAATATTTCTATTCAACGTACAAAAACAGGCGATTATATTACGCCGGACTGATTGATTTTATTACGGCACTTGGAAACAATTTATCGTTCAGACAAGAAAAATTAACTACGATTGCAGCGGAATCGGCAAGCAAAACAAATGCTGTGTTTAAAGAACAAATGACCAATTTTTGTTCATATATAAACGGAAAAGAAAAATTCGGCATTACATGCAAATCCGTAAAAAACGATGCCGTGGCGATTGAAAACTTTTTCAAGAATATCGGAACGGTCGATTTGTTGACTCAAAAAGAGGCACTGACGTCATATAAAAACGAATTTGCGGAAAAGTTGAAAAAAAGCGAATCCGACGAAAAGTCAAAGGGGACGGCATACCTGAAACTATGCACGCTCGCCGGACTTGCCATAGGAATTTTGCTTTTGTGAGGTGAAGTATGGACGTTAGTATTATTTTCAAAATAGCGGGCGTTGGAATAATTACCGCAATAGTAAATCAGGTTTTGAAAAAATCGGATAAAGAAGAAATTGCAACGCTGGCGACGCTTGCAGGACTGATTATCGTCTTGTTTATGATTATCAACCTGATTACGCAGTTGTTTGACGGCCTAAAAGGCATTTATACGTTGTTTTCACTTATGCGGAGCGCAGTATGTCCGTATTTAAAATAGTGCTGTTCGGAGTAATCGCGGCGTTTTGCGCTTTTTCGGTGAGGGAAATGCGCCCCGACGTTGCCGCAATTATAGGTATAGCGGCAGGCTTGATTATTTTACTGATGACGCTGGACACGCTTACCGGCTTTCTCGATAATTTACGAGGATTTTTTAATAAGTACGAGGGTGTTACCGAACCGATCGGCTCAATTGTCAAAATCGTGCTGACGGGATTTATAGGAGATATAGGATGTTCAATAATGGAAGACTGCGGTCAAAAGTCTTTGTCGGACAAGGTATCGCTTGCGGTGAAACTGCTTATTGTTGCACAGGTTTTCCCTATAATAAAAAAATTGTTCGTTATAGCCGACGGAATACTTTAACGAAAGTAATTATCCTTTTTGCGGTAATCGTTTTAAGCGCATTGCAACCGATTTTTTCTAACGCAAATTTTGTTTCGGCACAGCAGGAAGACGAAAAAAACGAAAGTTCGTTGAATATAGCGGGTCTCGTGGATAATCTGGATTTAAGCGCGCTGGATAATTATCTCGAACAAATGGAAGAGAGCGGAGGTATTTCAGTCGGAAGCAGCGCAAAGGAATATATTCAAGCACTGATTTCCGGTGACAAATCCTTCTCGGCCGACGATTTGTTAAACGTACTTATGTCAGCGTTAAGCGCAAGCAGCAGCGCTTTTGCGATTATTGCAACGTTGGTTGCAATGTGCATTATCTGGTCGCTTGCTACGGGGATCGAGTGGAAAAACAACTCGAATTCGGCTAAAAATGCGGTAAATCTCGCATGTGTGAGTACTATGTCTGTCATAGTATTCTATTGGATTTATCATATGGTGTCGAGTGCGTCGGCGTATTTTGACGACATGAAAAATTTATGCGACGCGGTGTTTTCCGTTTTCTTTACGCTTTTATCCGCAAGCGGAGCAAGCGGCAGTGCGAGCGCATTATCGCCGGTCGCCGCAATGGTTTCGGTAACGCTGTTTACGGTAATTAAAAGCGTTGTGTTCCCGATTGCTCTTGCCGTTTTGTGTCTGTCTATGGCAGGCAGTCTTACCGAGAAACTGCCGCTGAACGCATTGATCGATTTTTTAAGCGAAACGTGTTCCCGGATAATGAAAACGGGCTTTTATGTGTTTGCCGCATTTACGGCAACGCAAAGCATATACATCGGAATAAAGGACAGGGTTTCTCTTCGCATGGGCAAATTTGCGTTAAGCAAATATGTGCCGATAATCGGCGGATATCTTTCGGACGGATTCAACTACGTTATCGCAGGAAGCGTGCTTATCAAAAACGCTGCGGGTCTGATGACTCTTGCGATAATCTTTATGCGCTTTATCCCCGTTCTCGTTTCGCTGATTATAGCGTCGCTTTCGCTTAAACTCGTTTGCGCGATCGCCGAGCCGTTAAACGTTTCGGGAGCAAAAAGTCTTTTATGCAAAGCGGAGAAATGTCTGTCGCTCGTTCGGGCGGCAATAACGGGAGCAACGTTTTTATTGATTATTTTTGTCGGAGCGACTATGGCTTGCGGAAGCGCGGTTTTGTAAAATGGAAAATGCATTTAAAAATTGGATAATCACGCTTTTAATAGCGGGAACGGTGTCGGCGGTTCTGACCATCTTTTCGGAAGGAGGAAAGAACCATAAAACCGTAGAAAAATGCGCCGGAATCGTACTTTCGCTTCTGATAATCGCACCGCTTCCCGTCCTATTCGGTAAGGCGAAAAATATAGGCGACCGTTTTAATTACGATTACGATAAAGATCGGAACTATCTTGACGGAGCAGAAAACTATGTAATCGGGCTAATTACGGATAGGATAGAATATAAACTGAAAAACTCAGGGTTTGAAAACGCAACGGTAAGTATAGACGGCTCGTACAAAGACGCCGAACTGAATATAGAATATGTGATAGTAAATTTGAACACTGCAGTTATAGACAGCGAAAACGAGCATATACATAATCGTGAAAAGGCAATCAAGGCTGTAACGGAAGCAATAAAAATCGAGAAGAACAGGATAATCGTATATGAATAAGACATTGCAAAAAATCAAAAAAATAATATCTTCATTCAACGGAAAAGAATTGTATATCGCGCTTATCCTTATTGCAGTTCTCGCACTTGTCTGCATGTTCGGGAAAAAGTTTACGCTTTTTTCTTCGGCGCAAAAACAAAGCAGCATTCAAACCGCAACGGAAAGCGAACAGGATTCGTATTGCGACAGAATTAAAGAAGAGATTACCTCTGCCGTAAAAATGATTTGCGCATCAGACGATTGTAAAGTCATTATAAACTGGAACGAGGACGAACAGGATATTCCGTCATATGTCATAACGGAAGGAAAGAACGGCGAAAAAATCAAAACTCCGCAAATAATAACGGTCGGAGGAGTGACAAAAACGGTCAGTGTGGGAAAAACGCGCCCGACAGCGCTTTCATGTGCGGTTGTTTGTCCGAAAAATACTTCTACTCGAAAGAAACTCGACATAAAATATCTCATCAATACCTTAATCGGTTGCGAACTCGACGACATCGTTATTTATGATTGCTGAAAAGCATCTGAAATAAAAATTGGAGGACAAAAAAATGTTAAGTAAGAAAAGTAAGATCTTCGTTCTTGTCGGAATGCTGGCGCTTTTGGTGGTGACGGGTTATCTGAACGTCTACCTGAACAACCGCAGCAAGACGGACAGCGCCGCAACTGCCGATACCGCCGATTTCTTCACGACCTATCGGACAGACAGAACGACCACGCGCAATCAGACGATGCTCTATCTCGATTCAATAATCGAAAGCGAACTTTCGAGCAAAGAAGCGGTTGCCGAAGCCGAGAAAAACAAACTGGCTCTGACCGGCGCGATGGAAACCGAACTCAACCTCGAAGGCACCATCAAATCGATGGGGTTCGATGACGTCGTGGTTTCTTCCGGAAGCGAATATTGCAACGTTATGGTCAAGGCTAAAGAACTCAAAAGCGAGCAGGTTGCTAAAATCCTGGAAGTAGTCGTCACGCAAACAGGCAAAACCGCACATTATGTGAGAATTATTCCCGTGGAATGAGAAAAAAAGGTTTGTAATTTTTAAAAAAATGTGGTATAATTATCCGTGTACGATTACGGAGGTACGATTATGCCCCATGAAAACAAATACAACGCTAAATTTTCCGGCAGCGTAAGTTACAGTAAAAACGTCATTGTTTCTATCGTTTCTCTCGCTACAATGGAGATATGCGGAGTGGCTTGCCTGCGCGGCAAAAAGGTTGTCACGGACATCACAGGAGATAAAGTTGCCGTAGACGTGTACATCGACGTTAAAATCGGGTTCAGTTGTGCCGATATAGCGTTCAAAGTTCAGGAAAATATCAAACGCAGCATCGAATCCATGACCAACCTGAAAACGGGTACGATTAACGTAAATATTTTGGGTGTGAGTTTCGACGACGCGAACATGAATTAAAAGAAGAAAAGCATTATGAGAAGAACTGCAAGAGAAAACGCATTTAAACTATTATTCGAACAATCTGTTAGCGGCGGCACGGGTGACATAACGTACGCCGTTTTAACGCGTTCTATGGATGAAGAAGAAAACGCCTATTATAATACTATAATAAAAAGCGTAGAAAATAACAATGACTTCATAGAAAGCGTAATTAAACGCTATGCCCGCGGTTTCGATTACGATCGTATTTATAAAATCGACCGTGCTATTCTGAAAGTGGCGGTGTACGAGATTTTGTTCAACGACGACGTCCCCGATAAAGTCGCCGTAAACGAAGCGCTCGAAATGGCAAAAATATATTCGACGGACAACAGCCCGTCGTTTATTAACGGTATTCTGGCGTCGGTTATCCGAGAAAAAGGAACCCTGCTCGAAGAAAACGCGGCGCTCTCCGAAAAAAGCGATGAACAATCCGTGGAGCAGCCCGACGATAACGACGATATAACGCTCGTAGAGGTGCATGATGACGGCGAAAATAATTGACGGAAAAGCCGTAGCGGAAAACGTGAAAGAGAAGGTCAGGCTCGACGCATTAAATTTTGCGGAAAAATACGGCAGAAAACCCGGTCTTGCCGTTATTATGGTGGGCGATAATCCCGCAAGTGCGATTTACGTCCGTAATAAAGCAATCGCGTGCGAAAAATGCGGAATAAACTCCCTTGAATATAAACTCCCCGAATCTGCAACAGAGGAAGAAGTTATCGCGCTCGTTAAAAGCGTTGCAAACGACAAAAACGTCGACGGAATGATAGTTCAACTTCCGCTTCCGGACGGTTTTGACGAGAAAAAAATCCTTTCGTATGTGCCTGCCGAGAAAGACGCGGACGGCTTCAGTTCTCTGAACGCCGGCAACCTTTTGCTCGGTAACGACTGTCTACCGGCTTGCACTCCGCAGGGAATTATCGAACTGATTAAAAGCACGGGCACGGATATTCGCGGCAAACGCGCCGTGGTCGTAGGGAGAAGCAATATCGTCGGCAAACCCGTGGCGCTTATGCTGCTGGCAAACGACGCAACCGTCACCGTATGTCATTCGAAAACGCAAAATCTCGCTTCCGTCACGCGCGAAGCGGACATTCTGGTCGTTGCAATCGGCAAAAAAGAATTTATAACCGGGGACATGATTAAACCCGGTGCCGTGGTTATAGACGTCGGAATGAACCGCGATAACGGCAAACTGTACGGCGACGTCGAGTTTTCGTCGGCAAGCGAAGTTGCGTCATTCATTACGCCCGTTCCAGGCGGCGTGGGACCGATGACCGTTGCCATGCTGCTTAAAAATACGATGAAGGCTGCTTGTCGTGCGAAATAAAAGCGTATCGGTCAAACAGTTAAACGATTATATTAAAAACGTATTCGAAGACGAACTGGTTCTGCAAAACATAACGGTTATCGGCGAAGTATTCGACGTATCTGTTTCAAAATACGTCTTTTTGACGTTAAAAGAAGACGATTGCGTTTTACAATGCATATCTTTTTCGAAAATTTTACCTCCGAAAATAGGTCAAAAGGTCGCGCTTACGGGGTCGGTTAATTTTTCCGAACGATATTCGAAAGTTTCTTTCGTGTTCAAAAGTCTGATCGATGTGGGTGAGGGCGAAAAACAAGCGGCGCTCGAAGCGGTAAAAAAACGCTTGAAAGAAAAAGGCTATTTCGACCGCAAAAAACCTTTGCCGTCGTTTATTAAATCCGTGTGCATTATAACTAGCGGCTACGGCAGCGTGATCCACGACTTTTTGTCGGGAATATCCGCTCATTCATATATCGACGTCGCGATTTTTCCGTGTTCGGTTCAGGGCGATAATGCCGAAAAAGAACTTTTGGACAATCTGACAAAAGCCGATTCGGGCAAATTCGATGCCGTGGTCATTGCGCGCGGCGGCGGTTCGAAAGAGGATTTGGCGTGCTTTAATCTCGAAAGCGTTGCTTTGGCTGTGGGTGATATGAAAACGCCTTCCGTCAGCGCGGTAGGGCATGAAACAGACTATACGCTTTGCGATGCGTGCGCGGACGTTCGCGCCGGCACTCCGAGTTTTGCCGCTAAAATTATTTGCGAGAACAACGACAAATATATCGGCAAATTTTTGTCTTTTGTCCAAAAACTCGGCGTCGTGCTTAACGATAAATACAAACGGACGCTCGATAGCGTAATGCTCCTGTCGAACAAAATCGTGTACAGCGCAGATAAAGAGTTTGCCTTGAATAAAGCCAAAGTGCGATTGCTGTCCGACAAAGCGAGTAAAGCGATCGGCGCATCGGCGGAAAATAATTTTCGTAAAGTCGAACGCTGCGCCGATTCGATTAAACGAATTACCGAAAACAAATTAAGCGTTTACGACCGATTGCTTTCGGATAACGTGACCAAACTCGAATATTTAAGTCCGTTAAAAACTCTCGGCAGAGGATATTCCGTAGTGTCGAAAAACGGAAAAACGATAAAATCCGTTAAAGAGGTCAAAAAAAACGATAGAATAGAAATAACCGTTTTTGACGGAAAATATTTTGCCGTTGCGGGCGACGGAGAAAAGAATCATGACATTTGAAGAAAACGTTAAAAAACTTGAAGAAATAGTCGAAAAAATGGAGGACAAAAACACTACTTTGTCCGAGGGTATCGACCTGTACTCGGAAGGTATCGCCGTAACCAAGCAATGTCTCGATTATCTGAACGGCGGTAAAGAACAAATCAAAAAACTTCAGGACGAAATGAACGCTCTCTTTTCGGGTAAAGACGACGGGGAGTCGGATATATGATCGATTTCGAACAATTTTTAGGCGATGAAATAGAAAAATGGTCCGGCGGAGTTACGGATACGATTGCCGGCGGAGTTAAATACGTTTTATCGAGCGGCGGAAAACGGGTTCGCCCCAATTGTTTTTTAGCGGCGTACTCGGCATTTTCGGCGCCTTGCGAAGCGGCGTATTATTTTGCGCTCGGAATAGAGTGTTACCATAATTTTACGCTCGTTCACGACGACTTGCCCTGCATGGACAACGACGACTACCGCCGAGGTAAACCGTCTTGTCATAAGGTCTACGGCGAAGGACAAGCGGTTTTAATAGGCGATGCACTTCAGAATCTTGCGTATACATATATACTAAAGGCAATTGCGCTGGCTGCCGACAAAAATCGAGCGATAACCGCAGCCGAAAAATTCAATACTCTTGTCGGCGGAGAAGGGCTTATAGGCGGTCAGAGCGTTGATATCGACGAAAAGACAGTATGGAACGAAAAAACGCTCGGATTCGTTTATAAACACAAAACGTGCGATTTATTTGAAGCCGCTATTGCGTGCGGATCGATAATGTCCGGCGCCGACGATAAAAGCGTCGATGCGCTTTCTCGGTTCGCTTATTATTACGGATGTGTATTTCAACTAACGGACGATATTCTGGACAAAGACAAAAAAGAAAAAAATTCTTTTCTTTCGATTAAGTCGGAAAGCGACGCGGAGTCGGTACTGCTCGATCTTACCGAAAAAGCGACAACAGTGCTTAAATCTCTCGACAATAAAATCGACTTTTTTAATGATTTACTTAAAAAGACGGTAAAAAGAACCAAATGAGCCTTATCGAACAAGTGAACAGTCCTTCCGATCTCAAAAAACTTTCTCTGCGCGAACTCGAAGTTTATGCGGAAGAAGCGAGAGAGAAGATTGTCGAAACCGTCGGCATACGCGGCGGTCATTTGGCGTCCAATTTAGGCACGGTGGAATTGACGATCGCGCTTCATTATGTGTTCGATTGTCCGACCGACGACATATTGTTCGACACGGGACATCAGTCGTACACGCATAAGATAATCACCGGACGCTCGCGCGATTTCGATAATCTTCGCACCGACGGCGGAATAAGCGGTATGGAAAAAAAGTCCGAAAGCAAATTTGACGCTTACACCGCCGGTCACAGCGGAAACTCACTATCGATTGCGCTCGGACTGCTTCGTGCAAAAAATAAAACGGGTAAAAAGGGAAAAGTGGTTGCGGTCATCGGCGACGGAGCATTAACTTCCGGAATGGCATACGAGGCGTTAAACGATCTCGGCGCAAGCGGCGACGATCTGATTATCGTGCTCAATGACAACAAAATGTCCATATCGGAAAACGTCGGAGCAATGTCGCAGTATCTTGCAAAACTTCGCATATCGCCTAAGTACGCGGTTTTCAAAGATATTTTGAAAAAATTCTGTCTTGCTGTTCCTTTCGTCGGCGAAAAACTCATGGAATTTGCAGATAACGCAAAAAC
Organism: uncultured Clostridia bacterium; assembly: GCA_934229275.1. GTDB lineage: Bacteria > Bacillota > Clostridia > Christensenellales > Pumilibacteraceae > Neoclostridium. Next base: position 12,519 of record CAKQDN010000035.1, read on the forward strand.
CGGGCTTAAAAGTCTTATAATCGGAAATTCGCTTTTCGAAAGCATGGGGCTTAAATATTACGGACCTTTCAACGGACATGACATAGGCAATCTCGTTTCCGTTCTTCGCAATGCCAAGCAAAGTCGGAAACCGGTCATCCTGCACGTTGTTACGGAAAAAGGGCGCGGCTATAAGAACGCGGAGGAAAATCCTCGCGAATTTCACGGCGTTTCGCCGAGCGGCATACGGCACGCGAAAAGTTTTGCGTCCGTTTTCGGCGAGCATCTATGTTCAATGGCGGGGAAAAACGAACGTATAGTTGCGATAACCGCCGCTATGACGGACGGCGTAGGACTGACAAAGTTTTCCCGGGAATTTCCCGAAAGATTTTACGATGTCGGCATCGCAGAACAACATGCCGCCGATCTCGCTGCCGGAATGGCACTCGGCGGACTTAAACCTTATTTTGCGGTGTATTCGTCGTTTATTCAGCGCGCGGTCGATCAGATAGCGATAGATACCGCAATAGATAAACTACCGATAACTTTTATCGTAGACCATGCGGGCTTCGTCGAAGGTGACGGAATAACTCATCAGGGCGTATACGATTTATCGATGCTCGAAGCAGTAGACGGCGCGGTTATAGCGTCGCCGATGGACGGACAGCATTTAAAGAATCTGCTCGATTTCTCAATCGGAGTAAATTATCCGCTGATAATACGTTATCCCAAAAGTTACGAAGCCGAACTAAACGGAATAGATAAAAGCGTAACGCCGTTTAAATGGACCGAAATCAGAAATAAAAACTCTAATTCGCTTATACTTGTGCACGATGCGGAAATGCTTGCGCTTGCACTAAAAACGGGCGACTCGGATATTGCCTTTGCTACTTTTATTAAACCGCTCGATCTCGATTTTCTAGATTCGGATATGCACGAGCGCATTATCGTGGTCGAAAATAATCTGACGGAAGGAGGGTTAGGTCAGCGCGTTCAAGCGTATTTTATGCAAAAGAGCATGAATAAAAAAGTAATTGCTCTCGGGTATCAAAACGTACCGGATTGCTTTGAAAAAGAGATTTGCTTTGAAAAGAACGGTTTAACCGTAGAAAATTTAAATAAAATTATACGCGGCGAGTAAAATCGTGACGTAAAACGGTTGAATTCTTTTTTTATTTGTTGTATAATATTCACATGAGATTTTGTATTTATGCAAACACCGATAAAGATGTCGGTTGCTTTTTTACGGGGAAAATTCTCGATTATCTCGACGCTGCAGGCGCTTCTTGGCGTATTTACGAAAAAAACGCGCAATTTTTCCCGGGAAAAACGACGTTTTCCGTTCCCGATAAGAGCGACGACGTTGCAATAGTGATCGGAGGCGACGGGACCATGCTCGAAGCAGCCGTTCAATGCGCAAAGGCTAATGTTCCGATTTTCGGCTTCAATATGGGGCACGTCGGCTTTCTGACCGAAGGCGAGCCGAATAACTTTTCGGTTGCGCTCTCGGCGCTTTTAAGAGGTAAATATAAAAAAGAAAAGCGCGCGCTTCTTAAATGCAGTGTGTGCGGCGGTGATGAACTGTACGCTTTGAACGATATAGTCGTGGAACGCTCCGAAGGCAAAATGATAACTGCATCGGTTTATTCGGATGACAGATTTATAGACAAGCACAGATGCGACGGAATAATAGTGTCCACGCCGACCGGCTCGACGGCGTATTCGTTGTCTGCCGGCGGTCCTATTGTCAGCCCTTCTGCAGAAGTAATGGCTTTAACGCCGGTAAACGCACATTCGCTTCATTCGAAACCTATGATTGTAGGCAAAGACGAGCGCCTTACCGTGAAACTCGGCAATAACGATCGGGCAAAACTATTCTCGGACGGCAAAGCAGTTGCGACTCTTTCCGAAAAATCGGTTGTCACGGTTGAATATTCCGATATTTATGCGACTTTTTTGCGGACTGAAAAATATAATTTCTACAAAAAACTACTTGAAAAACTCAATAATTGGAGCGTCGTCAGCGACGTAGAGGAGTGATTCCGATAATGATGCGAACAAAAAGACAAAATAAAATACTTGAACTGATTTCTCAAAACGCAATCGAAACGCAGGAGGAACTGGTCGAAGAACTTAAAACCGCAGGGTTTGACGTGACTCAAGCAACCATTTCACGAGATATTAAAGATCTCGGGCTGGTCAAGATTACCGAAAACGGTAAGCAGCGTTACGACAGAGAAAGACTTAATTCCAACGTTACGCAAAAATTTCGCGATATGTACAAACATTCTATTCTGTCTGTCGAAAATGCCGGAAATCTCGTCGTATTGAAAACGCTTTCCGCGAGCGCAAACGTCGTTGCTGTCATGGTAGACAGGCTGAATAATAAACACGTTCTCGGCTGCGTAGCCGGCGACGACACGGCTTTCGTGGCTTGCCGCGACGAAGCCGGGGCGAAAGAAGTGTGCAAAATGCTCACCGAACTTGCATCAGACTAAAATTCTTTTAAAAATATGTTAAGATCGATTTACATAAACAATATTGCACTGATAAAGTCGCAGACGCTTGAGTTTTGCGACGGTTTTAACGTACTCAGCGGAGAAACGGGTGCCGGTAAATCGATAATAGTCGACAGTCTTTCGCTAATGCTCGGCGAAAAGTTCGATAAAGTGCTGATGCGCTACGGCGAAACGGTTTCGAGGGTCGAAGCGGTTTTCGATACGACCGATCGTGCCCGCGAGATTTTATCGGAACTGGACGTGGATGCCGAAGATCTGACTATAATTACGCGTAAAGTATCGGATAGCGGTAAATCGGAAAACCGCATAAACGGTAGAACGGTGACGTTATCCGCCGTAAAACAACTGGGAAGCGCTCTATTGGACATTTGCGGTCAGAACGAATATCAGTTTCTCGGATCCGTAGGCAATCATATTAAAGTTCTCGACGCATTTTCCGACGGAATAATAGTCGAGTTAAAAACTAAACTCGGCGGCTATCTGTCCGAACTTCGCCTGATCGAGCAAAAACTCGACGAAATTAAAGATAGCGAAGAACGCGCAGACAATATCGATTTTCTTAAAAGGAAACTTAATGAAATCGATAAAGTCAAAATTTATGACGGCGAACTGGAAGAACTCGAAGAAAAACGCCGTATTTACCGCTCATCCGGTAAAATTATCGAAGCGCTGTCCGCGGCGCAAAACGAAATGTCCGCCGGCTCCGACAGTCTTATAGGGAAATTGCAAGGCGCGACACGAGCACTCTCCTCGATTTCAGATCTGGGCGAAGGCTATTCCGATCTCGTAGGGCGATTGCAGAGCAGCCTTATCGAACTTGAAGACATATCCGATTCAATCGATGAAGAACTCGAAAGCATGGACGTACGGGAAAGCGACATAGATGCGCTCGAAGAACGTATTCACAAAGTGCGTGAACTTATTCGTAAATACGGCGACTACGAAGGTGTGAGTCGTAAACGTGCGGAACTTGACGAAAAAATATCTTTTCTCGAAAACGCGGAACAACTTTACGACGAATTGAATAAAAATAAGCGCGACCTCATTAAAAAATCGTACGATGTTTCGGTTAAAATGTCCGAAATCAGAAAAGATTCGGCAAAAAAACTTGAAAAGGCGGTTATGTCGGAACTGAATGACCTCGGAATGCAAAATGCGGAATTTATGGTAAACTTCGCGCCGATTCCGTCACTTGTCGACTGTGACGGTGCTTTTACTTCTTCGGGGCTCGATAAAGTAGAATTCTATTTAAGTCCTAATGCGGGACAACCGTTAAAACCGCTCACGAAAATAATATCGGGCGGGGAACAATCTCGCCTGATGCTTGCGCTGAAAGTTATTTCCGGCAATTCTGACATGATTCCGTCGCTTGTTTTCGATGAAATCGACACCGGTATAAGCGGTAAAATAGGATTGGAAGTGGCGAAAAAACTCGCATTGCTTTCGCGTAGCCATCAAGTTCTGTGTGTAACTCATTTGCCGCAGATTGCAGCAATGGCGGACAAGAACTATTTCATCTCAAAATCGTCAGTTGACGGACAAACGCTTACCGACGTAAAGCAACTCGATTTTGCTCAGACGGTGGAGGAGATTGCTCGTTTATCCGGCGGAAAAGACATTAGTCAGAGTGCTCAAACAAACGCCGAAGAGATGAAAAACTGGAGCGAGAATTTCAAACGGCAACTAAAAACGACGCAACGGTAAATTTTTTCAAAAAGTTTTAAAATCACTCATTTTTTCCTTGACAAATCGCCTCGGATATTGTATACTGTAACAGTCAGTGTTCGATGTTACGGGGTGTAGCGCAGTTGGTAGCGCACGTGGTTTGGGACCATGGGGTCGTGAGTTCGAGTCTCGTCACCCCGACCAAGTAGCAACGAAACGGGGGCCTTTAGCTCAGTTGGTTAGAGCAGCCGGCTCATAACCGGCGGGTCCGGGGTTCGAGTCCCTGAAGGCCCACCACAAAATAATATTACTGCAAAAAACACATATGGCCTGGTAGTTCAGCTGGTTAGAACGCTAGCCTGTCACGCTAGAGGTCGTGGGTTCGATCCCCATCCAGGTCGC
>CAKQDN010000036.1 GCA_934229275.1 uncultured Clostridia bacterium
ATCGAAGGACAACTTCGCGAATGTTACGACTTTGCCCGTCGCAACGATTATCTCGTGATAGCCGAATACATAGACCGCGCGCTTACGGGAACGACGGATAAACGCCCCGAATTTTTAAGGATGATCGAGGATAGCAAAAAGAAAAGTTTTGATTACGTTCTTGTTTATCAATTAGACAGGTTTGCCCGCAACCGTTACGACAGCGCGAATTACAAGGCAAAATTAAAGAAAAACGGCGTTCGCGTGCTATCCGCGAAAGAAAATATTACCGAAGACGCCAGCGGCATTCTTGTAGAGGGTATGCTTGAAAGTATGGCGGAGTATTATTCTGCCGAACTCTCGCAAAAAGTGCGCCGCGGTGAAAAAGAAAGCCTGTTGAAAGGACATTTCGTCGGCGGTTACGGACTGTTCGGATATGACATCGTGGATAAAAAGTGGACGATAAACACTTACGAAGCTGATATCGTTCGCGATATGTTTACAAGGTATAAAAACGGCGAGAAAGCAAAGGAAATCATAGACCGGCTTAATGCGCAAGGCATAAAAACAAAAGCCGGTTCGCCGTTCAATATGAACAGTTTTGCAAGGATTATCCGCAACGAAAAATATATAGGCGTTTACAATTCTCACGGCGTTATTTACGAAAACGTCATACCGCCGATTGTGGATGAAAATTTATTTTTCGATTGTAACGCAATAATGGACGAACACAAGCACAAACCGAGAGCAAACAAGAGCGGAAAGCCGTATATTTTAAGCGGAAAATTGTTTTGCGGATACTGTGGAAGTTTGATGACCGCCGAAACGGGAACAAGTCAGACGGGTAAACTTCACCACTATTATAAATGTTTTGGAAGGAAGAAAAATAAACGCCGTTGCAATAAGATAAGAAAAGTTACAGACAACAGGAACTGGAAGATTTGGTTTTCAAAACAACGATTGATTACGTTTTACAGCCGCAGGTGATACAAGCCGTAGCCGAACAGGTCGTAACGAAATTCAATTCCGAGATAACGAAAACGGCAACGCTTGAAAATCTTGAAAACGAGTTGAAAGCCAAAGAAAAAGCGATAAATGCACTGCTTGCCGCCATAGAACAAGGTATAGTGACTAAATCCACCAAAGAACGACTGATTTCTTTCGAAACGCAAAAAGAGGAAATAGAGAGCAAAATTTCGCTTGAAAAGGCGCGGCAGATAAAACCGCTCGAAGTAGATAAAGTAAAGGCATTTCTGAATTTCTTTGCCTATAGAAAATACGAAAACGACCAAGAAAAAAACGAGTTTTTCAACTCGTTTATAAATCGCGTCGTATTGTACGACGATAAGATTTTGATTTTCTATAACACCGATACCAATCGACCGGCGGTGATAACAAGAAAGGATACCGACGATTTGCTTGCCGGTATAGGCGAAAAAATCGAAAAAAGGGGTAAATCAACCGCCAAAAACGAGAAAAACTCGCTTGAACCTCAAAAGTTCAAACGAGTTTCACTTGGCGGAGAGGGCGGGATTCGAACCCGCGGTACGCGTTAACGTACGCACGCTTTCCAAGCGTGTGCCTTCGGCCACTCAACCACCTCTCCGCAAAGGCGTAAACCGAATTGCAACGGAATATTCAAAACGCAAGCATTATTATAGCAGATTTTTTTGCGTTTGTCCACTACTTTTAGGGCGTTTAGCCCATTTGCCGGTAAATTTTTTTCGACGAGAACGACATTCAAGCGAGTTCAGCGAAGTCGGTTTATGTGTAAATCTTCGCAGACGCCGGATTTTTCGCCATCCGAGCCGTATTTTCATCGTTCGGCATATAAAAGCCGCTCGGTTTAATTCCCGGGCGGCGTTTAACGCAATCTTATTCGATAATATCGAGGACGAGCGGCGTTTTCGGCGGTTTTATATCGGAAACGACCGTGCTTTCGCGCAGAATTTTTTCGGCTGCGATAAGTTTTTCTTCGGAAGAGGAGAACAGCGTGGCGATCGTGTCGCCGACGGCAACTTTGTCACCGCGTTTTTTTGCGAGCAGTATACCTGCGGCGAAGTCGATTTCGTCCTCTTTTCTGGCTCTGCCGGCACCGAGGATCTGCGCGGCGGCACCGTAATTTTCGGTGTTTACGGCGGCGATATAGCCGTTTTTTTCGCACCTGACCGAGCGCGTAAACTTTGCTTTCGGGAACAGGGAGGTGTCGTCCGCCCATTCGGTGTTGCCGCCCTGACCCGTAATCATGTCCTTGAATTTATCGAACGCAGCGCCGCTACCGAGCGCGGTTTCGACTTTTTTGCGGCAGGCGTCGATATTTTCGCCGTCGCACAGGCGCAGCATATACGCCGCGAGCGTGACGCACAGTTCGGTAAAGTCGGTCGGTCCGTTGCCTTTGAGCGTGTTTATCGCCTCGATGACTTCGAGCGAGTTGCCTATCGCATTGCCGAGCGGACTGTCCATATCGGTGACGAGCGCGAGCATTTTTCTGCCGGCTTTTTTGCCTGTTCCGACCATGAGCCGAGCCAGCGCCGAGGCTTCCTCTCTCGTTTTCATGAACGCGCCGCTGCCGCACTTGACGTCGAGCACTATGCAGTCGTCGGGCAGGGCGAGTTTCTTGCTCATGATGCTTGAGGCGATGAGCGGAATACTGTCTACGGTTGCCGTGACGTCGCGGAGCGCGTACATTTTCTTGTCCGCAGGCGCGAGCGTTGCGCTTTGTCCGACCACGGCGATGCCGTATTTTTCGACTGTACGTTTTAATTTTTCGGGCGAAATATCGGTATTAAAACCCTGAATCGACTCTAATTTGTCTATCGTGCCGCCGGTGTGACCCAGTCCTCTGCCGCTCATTTTTGCGACGGGTATTCCGAGCGAGGCGATGACGGGAGCCACGACGAGCGTGGTTTTGTCGCCCACTCCGCCCGTGGAATGTTTGTCGACGCGCTTGCCTTTTATGCCGGGCATATCGGTTATCACGTCGCCGGAATCGCGCATGGCGAGCGTGAGAGCGGTGGTTTCGTCGTCGGTCATGCCTTTAAGGCAGACCGCCATTAAAAGCGCGGATGCCTGATAGTCGGGGATAGCGCCGTCCGAGTAGCCCTTAACGAAAAAGCGGATTTCGTCGTCCGACAGGCGTTCGCCGCGTTTCTTTTTTTCGATTATATCGTACATTCGCATAAAATTCGCTCCCCCTACTTTTTTGAAAAAAAGTAGGCACCGCACTTTTTTGTAAAAAAGTAGGCAAAAAACTTTTAAGTTTTGGGTATTGTTAATAATAAAGGTTAGTTTTTCTGCTTATGCAAAGAACAAGCCAACTCTCTTTTTTGTAAAAAAGTGGGCAAAAAACTTTTGAGTTTTGTTATTGTTAGTAATAAAGGTTGACTTTTCTGCTTTAACCTCTTTAAAGCCTCCTTTGCTTTGCAAGGGAGGTGGATTCGAGCGTCAGCGAGAAGACGGTGGGATTATTTTCGGGAGGGAGGAGTCCGGGTCGCAATTATAAATTGCTCCCCGCTTTGGCTACGAATAGTCCACCGGACTATTCGCTTAACGCGTCGCGCCCCTCCCCTACATAGAAAAACAGATCGAGTGCGCTAAAACCGACTTCTTTAAAGCCTCGCCCTTTCTGGAGAGGTAGCAGCGTCAGCCGACGGAGAGGGTTATTTATAACCGACTTCTTTATCTCAAAATCCGATGGCGAAAGACAGCAGAACTTCGAGCAGCACGAGCACCGTGCTTGCAAAATTCGCGACTCCGATAATTCCGAGAACGAGCGTAGCGACGGGTTTTACGCCGTATTCTTTAGCCTTTTTAAACGTTTTTATCGCCTTTATTCCGAACACCGGCGCGACGATAAAGGGTGGGAGCGACAGCGAAAACAGTATAATAAGTCCAACGCCGTTGCCTAAACCGACGTCCAGAAGCACAAAAAACGATATGAAAAATACGAACAACCCGACGAACGGGAGCACAACCGACAAAATTCCGAACATCAGCCCCGATTTACTGGTATACGGCACGTCCGAGCCGCTATAAGTCGCGCGAGCAGCGGATCTGCTTTTGTCCTCGTTTGTTAAGAACTCATCGGACGGAGCCGCCTGAAGCGGTTCGACATCGCGAACGACGGGATCGATCGCCGCATCCGGATTATTTTTGAAAATTTCTTCTTTAAGTTGCTTTACGGGATCTCGATAAACGGGGTCGGCGGGCGCAAAATAAGGATTTACGCCGCGCGAGAGTTTTTCCTCGCACTTGGGACAGACGTCCATGCTGCCGTCAAGTTTTTCTCCGCAATATTTACAGTACATTTATAATTCTCCTTTTTTCTTTCATTTCCCGAGTTCGCTTCCTCTGCATTTTTCCCTGTCGAAGTAACATTCGCCGTTTATAAGATCGTCTATGCTCACCGAAAAAAGTTTGCCGAGTTTTCTAAGCATGTCTACGTTCGGCTCGGTTCTGCCCTGCTCCCAGTTTGCATAGCAACTTTCCACCACGTCCAAAGAAAGCGCAACCTGCTTTTGAGTCAAGCCACACTGTTTTCTCACTTCTTTGAGGTTTTGGCAAAATTTCTTGTCCATATATTTATTATTCTACAAAAAACTAGACGAAATGTCTTGACACTAGACATTTTATCTAGTATAATAGAATTATAAAGAATATATAAGGAGGTGTAAATTATGCCGGACAGAATAAGACGATGCAAAGACCGTCAGGAACTGGAACACGTCATTGACGATTACGTAACGCTCGGATACAAAGTGAAGAGCCGCGGAGAAGATTCCGCAACGTTGCGTCAGGTCAAGCCGCACACGAAACACGGACTCGTGTTTTTGCTGACGGGTTGGTGGACGTGCGGAATCGGAAATCTCATCTACGCGCTGATTCCCATTTACGGCGAAGAAGTTTTCGTGAAGATTGACCACGCCGACGGCAACTGACCAAACCGAAAATCCCCTCGGTCTTTCCGAAGGGATTTTTTTATATCCGCCGCAAAAATAAAAAACGGCGGCTTGAATTAAGGTCGTCGTTTTTTAGCGTTTTAGTTGAATTTTAAGCATTCCCCGAAAAGTGATTGCTCGTTTTTTCGGTATGTTTTCTTCGGGCGAACGCGTTACTTTTTAAGTTTTCTTGCGCCTAAATCGTCGAGAATTTTGCCGCAGGTGAATGCGTCGTCGCAGGTAAATCCGATCGCGCCGTTTTCGAGCGCCTGACGGTAATGTTCGGGGTCGTTGTCGAAGCGGTAGTACACGCAGGGCTTGATTTTCATATCCTTGAAGTCGTCGAAGAACTGTTTTTCGGCGACCGGAGTGGGCGAGGGCAGATTGCGTCCGTCAAGCGTTCTGATATCGTTGAACAGGCATACTTCGTCGAGATATTTATACGGGTCGTCCTTTTCCCAGCCGCGCATATGGTATTTGGGCCAGAAGCCGTGAATGGCGATTTCGTCAAACGGATAGCGCGTTTTCATCCAGGCGCACAGCCCCGTGGAGAACGTGATGACGGTTAAACGATCTCTGCCCCAGATTCCGTACTTTTTGAGCAGATCGAAGGTTTTTTCGCACGAAACGTAGGCAAAGTCGCCCACTTCTTCGGGGTAGTCTTTAAGTTCGAGCAGCAATTTTATGTCGGGACGGGTTGCCATGAGCGCGAGAAACTCGTCGAGCGTTGGCACTTTTTCGCCCTTGAACTGCTCGCCGAATTTGATTCCGGCGTCGGCTTCGCGCACCTCGGCGAGAGTCATGTTGCGGATAAGTCCGGTTTTGTCGGTCGTGCGGTCGAGAGCGGCGTCGTGCATTACTACGATTTGTCTGTCGCGCGTCATGTGGACGTCCATTTCGATGGAATCGATATCCAGTTTCAGTGCTTCGCGGAAGCCTGTCATCGTGTTTTCGGGGAATTTGGCGCGGTAGCCGCGATGAGCGGTCAGCGTTATAGTAGTATCCATAAAAATTTACTCCTTATCTTGTCTTTTCCGAACGGATTCGGATAAAACAATTATACACCCGATTTCCCTTTTTGGCAATGTTTTTCGGGAATTCGGCGCATTATTTCTTGTTTTGCAGGCATATTTTTTCGTTATGCGGACTTTTACGGCTCCGTGCTTTTTCTCGGCAAAGTAAAGCCGTTCGTGTCGACGCCTTCGAGTTTCAGAAGAGCGGTTTTTTTATCGATTCCGCCTGCGTAGCCGGTGATATTGCCGCCTGCACCCATGACCCTGTGGCACGGAATTATTATCCCCACCGAATTATGCCCGACCGCGCCGCCGACCGCCTGCGCCGAAACTCTTTTACCCGTTTCTTTCTCGATTTGCCGGGCGATTTCGCCGTACGTCATGGTTTTGCCGTACGGAATCGTAAGCATTATTTCCCATACGCGCTTGCGGAACGGCGATATTCCGCTTAAAGAAATAGGCGGAGTAAAATCGGGTTCGCTCCCCGAAAAATACACGTCCAGCCACTTTTTCGTTATGTCAAACACGGGCAGATCTTTTTGCTCGTGCTTCTCGGGCAGATTATCGGCATAGTATTTTTGCTTTACGAACCACACTCCGACGATGCTTTTTCCGTCGCTTGCAAGCGTTATATCTCCTATCGGCGAGGCGTAATTGCTCGTGTAAAACATTTTTCTCTCCTTTTCACGGTTCCGTTCGCGCTTTCGACGCGAAGCGACGTTTTTCGGTTTATAACGTAATTATACCACAAAAACGCACGCGTTCAAACCAATTCCGACGCTTTTTTCGGAAATAAAACGCCCGATATGACCGTTCGCAGGCGGCAATCGGTTGACTTTTTGCCGAAAAAGATATATCATAATCTAAAATAACCTTTCAGGAGAAAACAAAATGACCGAAATAAGCATTATTATGCAGGACGGCAGCGTGATGAACGCTACCCTTTACGAGGACAAAGCGCCCGAAACCGTGAAAAACTTTTTGTCGCTGATCGACGGCGGCTTTTTCGACGGACTTTGCTTCCACCGCGTTATCCCCGACTTTATGATTCAGGGCGGCGGATTTATCGATAAAGACGGCGATCTTATTCACAAAGAGGCGCCTTCGAACGTCGTCGGAGAGTTCGCTTCGAACGGATTCAAGGGCAACGACCTGCACCACGAGGAAGGCGTTTTGTCGATGGCGCGCGCGATGGACAAAAACTCCGCATCTTCGCAGTTCTTTATCTGCGTCGCCGACTGCGGCTATCTCGACGGACAGTACGCGGCGTTCGGAAAACTCTCGGACAAACAAAGTCTTGAAGTCGCAAAAAACATTTCGCTTACGAAAACCACGTCGGTCGGATACTATGACGACGTTCCCGTCAGCCCGGTAGTCATCAAAACGATTAAAAGAAAATAAATATTTTAAGCCGTTATATGGCTCGAATCACATTAAAATCGCAAATATAGCAAAAAATCCCTTCGGTAAACCCGAGGGGACTTTTTTTGCGTTTCTCGTTTCATTATTTCGATTAAGCCTCTTGATTTTAAGCGATTAAACCTCGACGGTTGCGGACTGTTAGCCCTTGCCGTCTGCGGCTATCGGAACGTTTTTCGGATTCGTGCGCCGTCTTACTTTTCCTCGCTGTCGAGAATAATAGTCACGGGACCGTCGTTTTCCTGCGTTATTTTCATGTCCGCTCCGAACACGCCTTTTTTGACCGGTACGAGCGCGGACAACTTTTCCGCCGCGTATTCGTACAATTCGTTCGCACGCTCCGGCAGTTCCGCCTGCGAAAAACCGGGTCGGTTACCGTGGCGGCACTCGGCAAAAAGCGTGAATTGCGACACGAACAGCGCCTCTCCTCCGACGTCGGAAAGCGAAAGATTCATCTTGCCGTTTTCGTCCTCGAACAGGCGCATGGCGGCTATTTTTCTGACGATATAGTCGGCGCTGGACTCGTCGTCGCCGCGCTTGACGCCGAAAAACACGACGAAGCCTTTGCCCGTTTGGGACACGACGGCGCCGTTTACTTTAAGGCAGGCGTTTTTAACGCGCTGAATTACCGCTCTCATTGAAGGATGAAGCGATCCTTATTCTCGGTTGCGCTGCTACCGCCGACAAATACGTCGAACTCGCCGTTCTCGGCAACGTAGTCCATGTTCTCGTCCCAGAATTTAAGCATATTTTCGTCGATTTCGAAGTCAACGCGCACGGTTTCGCCCGCTTTAATCAAAACTTTCTTATAGGCTTTGAGTTCTTTTATGGGACGCACGCGCGACGCGAACAGGTCGTGAATATACAGTTGAACCGCTTCTTCGCCGTCGACTTCCGACGCGTTGGTGACCTCTACGGAAGCGGTTATCGTGCCGCCGCGCTCCATCTTGTCGGACGAGAGCGTGACGTTGCCGTACTCGAACTTTGAATAGGACAAGCCGAAGCCGTACGGAAGGAACGGACGAGTGGGGATGTCCAGATATCTGGACGAGTAGCCCATTTTCTCGAAGTCGCCGTAGCAGGGGCGACCGGTGTTCATCATATTGTAGTAGACGGGGCATTGACCGACCGCATACGGGAACGACATGGACAGTTTTCCGGAGAAGTTGACCTTGCCGTACAAGAGATTTTCGATCGCGCTGCCGCCTTCGGTGCCGGGCTGCCATGCGACCACGACCGCCTTGCAAAGCGGCAATATGTCGGTTAAAATAAGCGGTCTGCCGGTAAACAGAACCAGCACGATATTGTCGTTTACTTCTTTTATCTTTTTAAGCAATTCTACCTGCAGGGGCGGAATTACGATATTAGCGCGGCTCTTTCCTTCGCCGCTGTAATCCTGTTCTTCGCCGATGCACAAAACCACTTTATCCGCTCTTCTCGCGACGGCGACAGCCTCTTCGAATCCGCTACGGTCGTCGGCTTTGAGTTCCCAGCCGCAACCGCGTGCGTAAGAAACCTCTTTGCCGTCCTTTTCGAACGCCGCTTTAACGGTGACGGTGTCCTCGCTCTTGCCGTACGCGCGCCACGTTCCGATGATGTTGCCTGCGTCGGCGAACGGACCGATAAGCGCGACTTTTTCGTCTTTAAGCGGAAGCGCACCCTCGTTTTTGATAAGCACGCAGCACTTTTCGGCTGCTTTGCGAACCATTTCGCGATGCTCGGGCGTTAAACATTCGGCTGCTGCGCGTTCTTCGCTCAGACCGCGCATCGGGTCGTCGAACAAGCCGAGGTCGCGTTTGAGTTTGAGTATGCGGAACACGCGCTCGTCCAGTTCTTTTTCGTCGATTTTGCCGCTTTTTACCAGTTTTTCCATATTGAACAGGTAGTTGGGCGACATCATTTCGATGTCCTCGCCCGCCTCGAACGCGCGGAGCGCTATCTTTGCGCCGTCCTGTTCGTAGCCGTGCGGAACCATTTCGCCGAACGCGTTATAGTCGGAAATCACGACGCCGTCGAATCCCCATTCCTTGCGGAGAAGATCGACCGTCATGGCTTTGTTTGCGGTCATCGGGATGCCGTCGTAGATGTTGAACGAGGTCATTGCCATTGCGATACCTGCGTCCACTGCGGCTTTATACGCCTTTAAGTAGTATTCTCTTGCGGTACGCTCGCTCATATCGACGGTGTTGTAGTCTCTGCCGCCCTCTGCCGCGCCGTAGCACGCGAAATGTTTAAGGCAGGCTGCAACTTTGTGAATATCGCCGAGGTCGTCGCCCTGAAAACCGCGTGTAGCGGCTGCCGCGTACAGACTGTTCATGTACGGATCTTCGCCGGTGGTTTCGACCACTCTGCCCCAACGAGCGTCGCGCGCAAGGTCGCACATGGGCGCGAAAGCCACATGAACGCCCGAAGCGGACGCTTCTTTTGCCGCCATCGAGTAAAGTTCTTCGATCATCCGAGGGTCGAACGAGCAGCCGAGCGCAAGCGGCACGGGATAGATGGTGTGGCAGCCGTGAATGATGTCCATCATTCCCATCATGGGAATTCCGTGCGGATCGTTTTCGAGGTGCGTTTTCTGCATGTCGATGCACTTTTTGACGCCGCGGTAGTTGAGCGTGGAGCCCATTGCGTGAACGTCCTCTTTGGTAAGCGACCACTCCAGTGCGGGACCGGTGATTTCGCCGTTCTCGTCGGTGGTGAGCAGGTTGGCGTTGAGTTGCGTCATCTGCGCCGCTTTTTCGCGGACGGTCATGGTCGAGATAATCTCGCGCAGTTTTTCGTCTGAAAATTTACTTATCATTTCGTTTCTCCTTATTTAATCTATTTGATAACCGTTTCGATGACGGCTCCGCCCAGACATCTTCTTTTGCCGGGCAGGTCGCTTTCCGTGTACAGAACGGCGTATTGACCGGGTGTTACAGCCCTTTGCGGCTGCTTGAATTCGAGGCGCAGTTCGTTCCCGTCGATATGCGCGAAAACCTCCTGTTCGCCCTGACGATAGCGGAATTTAGCCGTACAAATAAAGTCTTTCTTATTCCACTCGCCTATTATATTGAGTCCGCTCGCCGTCAGTCCGCGCGAAAAGAGTTCTTCTCCCTCGCCGCACGAAACCACGAGCCGATTGTTTTTCATGTCCTTATCCACGACGTACCAGCGATTCTGATCCTCGCCTTTCACGCCGCCTATGCCCAGCCCTTTGCGCTGACCGAGCGTGTAGTACATAAGCCCGAGATGCTCGCCGATGACTTTTCCTTCCGTATCGACTATTTTGCCTTTTTTGCCGGGCAGATATTCGGACAGGAATTTGCGGAATTTGCGCTCGCCGATAAAGCAAATACCGGTCGAGTCCTTCTTTTTTGCGGTTACCAGTCCTTCCCTTTCGGCGATTTCGCGCACCTCGGGCTTTTTCATGTTGCCGAGCGGAAACATTACGTTTTTAAGTTGCGCCGTACACACCTGATTGAGAAAATAGGTCTGATCTTTATTGTCGTCGGCGGCGGTGAGAAGCACGGTTTTTTCGCCGTCGCAGCTGATGTCGCAGTAGTGACCGGTTGCAACGAAGTCGGCGCCCAGTTTGTTTGCGTACTCGGCGAACGGACCGAATTTGATCTCGCGGTTGCAAAGAACGTCGGGGTTGGGCGTTCTTCCCTTCTCGTACTCGTCTAAAAAGTACTTGAACACTCTGTCCATATACTCTTTGGCGAAATTCACCGAATAGTATGGTATGCCCAGTTTTCCGCACACGCCGATAACGTCGTTCCAGTCGTCTGCGGAAGTGCAGTAGCCGCCGTCTTCCTCTTCCCAGTTGTGCATGAACAGACCTATGACGTCGTAGCCCTGTTGTTTAAGTAGGTACGCCGCGACAGAACTGTCGACGCCGCCCGACATACCTATAACCACGCGCCCTTTCATTCGCCCGTCCTCAACGCCGGCTCGGCGTTAAGCGATAAATCGGCAAGGTCTTTGCCTTCGCGAATCGAGTAGTACGCGCGCGCCGCGATCATCACCGCGTTGTCGGTGCAGAGCACGGGTGCCGGGAACAGCACTGTATAGCCGCGTTTTTCGCCCTCGGTTTTGAGTTTTTCGCGCAGGAACGAGTTTGCCGCGACTCCGCCGGCAAGCACTATGGTCTTTCTTTCCGAACGTTTTGCCGCTTCCATGACGGCGTCGACCAGAAAATCGACCGCCTGTCTGGTGACGGACGCGCAAACGTCCTCTTTTTTGATTTCTTCTCCGCGCTGTTCGGCGTTGTGGAGATAGTTTACGACCGCCGTTTTAAGTCCCGAATAGGATAGCGAGAGGTCGGAAGTAAAATTCTTTTTCGTGTGGCAGAAGTTTATGTTCGCCTCGCCGAGCCGGGCAAGTTTGTCCACTTCGGGTCCGCCGGGATAGGGAAGTCCCAACAGCCGCGCGGTTTTATCGAACATTTCGCCGATAGCGTCGTCGGTGGTGCCGCCCATGAGTTTATAGTCGCAGTAACCCTTTACGTCGAGGATGAGCGTGTGTCCGCCCGACGCCACGAGTGCGAGAAAAGGCGGAGTAAGACCGGGGAACTGCGTGTAATTGGCGGAAATATGCCCTTCGATGTGATTGACCTTTATAAGCGGCTTATCGGCGGCGTAGGCAATGGCTTTTGCCGCGGTTACGCCCACCAGTAGCGCGCCGGCAAGCCCTGCTCCGTACGTTACGGCGACGGCGTCGATATTATCGAGCGTCATTCCGGCTTTACCGAGAGCCTCGTCCACGCAACGCGTAACCGCCATGGTGTGATTGCGAGAAGCCACTTCCGGCACGACGCCTCCGAACTGTCTGTGAACGGCGATCTGCGTGGAAATCACGCTCGAGAGTACTTCCCTGCCGTTTTTGACCACGGCGCAGGCGGTTTCGTCGCACGAACTTTCGATGCCGAGGACGATGACGTCGGGCTTGTTTTTAAGTTTAACGAATTTTTCTTGAGTGTCGTACATATCAGGATTTACGCAGATAGTCGTTGATAAACGGCTCGATATCGCCGTCCATAACGGCGGAAATGTCGCTGTTTTCGAAGCCGGTGCGATGGTCTTTTACAAGCGTGTAGGGTTGGAAAACGTAGGAACGAATCTGGCTACCCCACTCGATTTTTTTGATTTCGCCCTTGATTGAATTGGCTTTTTCGAGGTTTTCGCGCTCGCGCAGTTCGACCAGTTTGCTGACCAGCATTTTCATTGCCGTTTCACGGTTCTGAATCTGCGAACGCTCGTTCTGGCACTGCACGACAATACCCGTTTTAAGGTGCGTTATACGCACGGCGCTGTCGGTTTTGTTGATGTGCTGACCGCCTGCTCCGCCCGAACGATAGGTATCCACGCGGATATCTTCGGGACGAATTTCGATGCTGGTGTCGTTTTCGATTTCCGGCATGACTTCGAGGCTGGCAAACGACGTATGTCTGCGCGCGTTTGCGTCGAACGGCGAAATGCGGACCAGTCTGTGAACGCCTTTTTCGGCTTTGAGATAGCCGTACGCGTTTACGCCCTTTATCATGAACGAAACCGATTTTATTCCGGCGACGTCGCCCTCGACGCGGTCGAGTTCTTCCACTTCGAAGCCGCGCTTTTCGGCGTACATGCGGTACATGCGGTAGAGCATGCTCACCCAGTCCTGCGCTTCCGTGCCGCCGGCGCCTGCCTGCAACATAAGAATGGCGTTGTTCTTGTCATACTCGCCTTTAAGCAGCGTTTCGAGATTGAGTTCTTCTATTTCCTTGTCGAGTTCGGCATAAGTCGAATCCAGTTCGTCTTTATACTGCTCGTTGTCCTCTTCCGCCTCGACCATTTCGATGAGAGTGGAAAGGTCGGACAGTCCGTTTTTAAGGCGCGTGAGCGTACCGAGCCTGTTTTCGATGAATTTGGCTTCCGAGTTTATTTCGGCGGCGCGCTTTGGGTCGCTGTACAGATCGGGATTCTGCTGCTCGCCGGACAGAAACTCCGCGCGTTTTTCGAGCGCCGGAATATCGAACGCCGTACATACGCCGTCGAATTTCTGCGTGAGATTTTTGAGTTTGAATTTTAAATCGTCTAATATTAACATAGGTCCTCTTTGAATAAAAACAAGTAATGATTATATTTTTGCGGTATTTTTACTGCGTTTTACAGCGCAAGCAGCCGAGAGAAACATATTCCCTCGGCTCTTGGTTTTCGCGTTACTTGTTTTTACCGCAGCAGTTTTTATATTTTTTGCCGCTGCCGCAGGGACAGGGGTCGTTTCTTCCGATCTTGTCGGAAACGGCTTGTTCGGCTTTGGGAGCCTTCGCTCTTTCTCCGCCGCCGGACATAACCAGTTCGACTTTGCGTTCTTCGCGTTCGGGTGCTTTTTCGATGTTGACGTGCATCAGCATGGAAACGGTGTCGCTCTGAATGTTGGCGTTCATATGCTCGAACAACTCGAAGCCTTCCTTTTTGTAGGCGATAACCGGGTCGTGATTGCCGTACGCCTGCAATCCGATTTCCTTGCGCAGAACGTCCATCTGGTCGATGTGATCCATCCAGCGGAAGTCGACGGCGCGCAGAAGAAGCACTCTTTCGATTTCGGAGAAGTCCAGTCCGAGTTCTTTCGCGTCGGCGATTTTCTCGTCGTAGTACGCCATCATAGCGGTGTAGATCTGCTCTTCGATTTCGTCGAGCATCCACTTGTTCAGGCGGTCTTCGGAGAGGAATTCGGGGTCGCCGGGCAGCAGTTTGCGCTCGATTTCCTTGTTGAGGTTTTCGTAGTCCCATTCCTGCCAGTCTTTTTTGGGATCGGTGTACTCGCCGACTATGACGTGAACTTCGTCACGCATCATTTTGAGTATTTCTTCGTGCAGATTTTCGCCCATCAGAACGCGGTTTCTTTCGTTGTAGATGATGGTACGCTGCTGGTTCATGACGTTGTCGTATTCCAGCACCTGCTTACGGATGTCGTAGTTTCTGCCTTCGATGTTGCGCTGCGCGTTTTCGATCGAACGGCTGAGCAGTCCCATCGAGAACGGAGTGTCGTCGTCGGCGCCTAAACTGTTGGCGATTGCCATCATTCTCTCTCCGCCGAACAGACGCAGAACGTCGTCCTCCATGCTGAGATAGAACACGGTGCGACCGGGGTCGCCCTGACGTCCGGCACGACCTCTGAGCTGATTGTCGATACGGCGCGACTCGTGTCTTTCCGTACCGATTATGCGCAGTCCGCCGAGCGCGATGACTTCTTTTTTGTCCTCGTCGGTTTTCTTTTTGAATTCGTCGTAGTATTTTTTATAGACTTCGCGCGCGTGCAGAACGTTTTCGTCGTCGGTGTTGTAGTAGGACACGGCTGCGGAAACGTCCTCTTCGCTCATGCCGTCTTTACGCATGCGTTCGAGCGCGAGATATTCGGGGTTGCCGCCGAGCAGAATATCGGTACCTCTGCCCGCCATGTTGGTTGCGATGGTGACGGCGCATTTTTTACCTGCCTGAGCGACTATTTCGGCTTCACGTTCGTGATTCTTGGCGTTAAGCACGTTGTGCGGCACTTTGCTTTCTCGAAGAAGCCGAGAGAGTTGTTCGCTCTTTTCGACCGTGGTCGTACCGACCAGCACGGGTTGTCCGCTCTGATAGCACCTGACTATGTCGTCGACTACCGCGTTAAGTTTTGCCTTTATGGTCTTGTAAACTATGTCGTTTTCGTCGATACGGGCGTTGGGTTTATTGGTGGGGATGGTGACGACGTCGAGGTTGTAAATTCCCTTGAATTCGGTTTCTTCTGTTTTTGCGGTACCGGTCATACCGGACAGTTTGTTGTAAAGGCGGAAGAAATTCTGGAACGTGATGGTCGCCATGGTTCTGTTTTCGGCGCGGACGTTGACGTGCTCTTTGGCTTCGATTGCCTGATGCAAGCCGTCGCTGTAACGTCTGCCTTCCATGACACGACCGGTGAATTCGTCCACTATCTTTACTTCGCCCTTGTCGATGATATAGTCCTGATCGCGCTTCATGATGTAGTTTGCGCGGAGAGCGTTGTTGATGTAGTGGTTGAGTTCGGTGTTGTCGACGTCGGAGAGATTTTCCACGGCGAAGAAACGTTCGGCTTTGGTAACGCCGCTTTCGGTGAGGTTGATCGCCTTTTTCTTTTCTTCGATTTCGTAGTCGTCGTCTTTGAGCGAACGGGCGAATTGCTGCGCCTGAATATACATTTCGCTGGACTTGCCGCCTCTTCCGGAAATAATGAGCGGAGTACGCGCTTCGTCGATGAGAATACTATCCACTTCGTCGACGATGGCGAAGTGGAGCGGACGCTGCACTTTGTCTTCCATACGCGTTACCATGTTGTCGCGCAAATAGTCGAAGCCCAGTTCGTTATTGGTTGCGTACGTTATGTCGCAGTTATAAGCCTGCTTTTTCGACTTATTGTCCATGCCGGACACCGCCACGCCCACGGTGAGTCCTAAAAATCTGTGAATTTTGCCCATCCACTCGGCGTCACGCTTGGCGAGGTAGTCGTTTACAGTGACGATATGCACGCCCTTTCCTTCGAGCGCGTTGAGATAGGCGGGAAGCGTTGCGACCAGCGTTTTACCTTCACCGGTGCGCATTTCGGCGATACGTCCCTGATGCAGGCACGCACCACCCATGATCTGAACGTCGAAGTGGCGCATACCGAGCACTCTTTTGCCCGCTTCTCTCACCACCGCGAACGCTTCGGGAAGAATGTCGTCGAGCGTTTCGTAGTTTTTAAGTCTTTCGCGGAATTTTTCGGTCATACCGCGCAGTTGTTCGTCGGTCATGTCGATAAACTTCTGTTCGTTTGCGTTGACTTTATCGACGATCGCCTGCAAACGCTTTATGCTTTTGCGGTTGTCCGCTTCGGCAAAAAATGAAAACAAACCCATGTTTATATACCTCTTTGTTTCTCTCGCCCGATCCGAGGGGGAGAAATTTGATTGATTTTCGTTTGAATTTAGCGCGCCACGCTAAAATTGCGGAGCGTACCGATTAATTATAGCAAATAGTGCGGCAAAATGCAATATCTTTCGCGAAAAATTCATCGTTTTTCGTTAATATTGCCCTTTTACGCCGCATTAAAAGCGTTATTCGTGTCGAAATTTGTCGTTTCGTTGCAAAAACACACCGTCTTTCATACCCGAAACGGACTTATCGGAATCGGCTTTTTCCAGTCTGTACTGCGCGATCGCGCAATATCCGGCGTCTTTTTCGATCGTAATATAGCGGCGTCCGAGTTTTTTCGCCGTTACCGCCGTCGAGCCGCTGCCGCCGAACGGGTCGAACACGAGGTCGCCGGGCTTAGACGAAGCGAGAATGAGT
>CAKQDN010000037.1 GCA_934229275.1 uncultured Clostridia bacterium
CCTCTATTGCAACGAGATGTTTATCGAGTTTTCCGCTTCTGTAATCCTGCTCGACCTGAGCGCGGATAACTTCTTTCGCGGTATCGGGATCCTTTTTTGCACGCGATGCGGCGATAGCGTCGATAATCTTGTTTTCGGCGATTTTTTTCGCTTCGTCGCTTACTTCGCTCATTTTTTCGTCTTTAACGAGGCGAATAGAACATTCGACGAGATCGCGGATCATCGATTCGACGTCCCTGCCGACATATCCGACTTCGGTGAATTTGGTGGCTTCGACTTTAATAAACGGAGCCTTTACAAGACGCGCGAGCCTTCTTGCTATTTCGGTTTTACCGACGCCGGTCGGACCCTGCATTATGATATTTTTCGGAGTGATTTCTTCTCTCGCTTCGGGCGAAAGTTTACTTCTTCTGTAACGATTGCGAAGAGCGACGGCGACAGCCTTTTTCGCTTCTTCCTGACCGATAATATATCTGTCGAGTTCGTTTACGATTTCTCTCGGGGACATTGCCATAATTATACCTCCTCGATCGTGAGATTGCCGTTCGTGAATATGCAAATCTCGGACGCTATGCGCATTGATTCGATTGCAATTTCGCGAGCAGACATATTCGTGTTCTTAATAAGCGCACGGGCTGCCGAAAGCGCATAATTTCCGCCGCTTCCTATAGCGCACACTCCGTTTTCCGGCTGAATGACGTTACCCGTTCCGTCGAGAACGAGCAGGTCGTTTTTATCTGCTACTATCATCATGGCTTCGAGTTGGCGAAGAGCCTTGTCTCCACGCCAGAGTTGAGCAAGCGCGATTGCGCTGCGCATCAGATTTCCGCTGTATTTTTGCAGCATTTCTTCGAATTTATCGGAAAGAGTGAACGCGTCCGCAACCGTTCCGGCAAATCCGTAAATGACTTTACCGTCGTATAATCTGCGTACTTTAACCGCGTTTCCCTTCATCACTATGGTCTGACCGGCAGTAACCTGTCCGTCGCCGGCAATAACCGTTTTACCGTCCTTTTTGACGGCAACAATGGTGGTTGCTTTCATTTCCATAAAAAAATCTCCTCGGTGATAATCACCAGATCGCTCGGTTTCCGCTTAATTATAGCACAAGAGCCTCAATAAATCAAACGTAACCGATAACTTTTTCCAAATCTTTTAAACTCCTTTCTCCGTAAAGCAGTTTATTCTTCGCCTTGTCGCGCGTCTTATTTTCAAGCGGCGGCAGAATTCCGAAGTTTGCGTTCATCGGCTGAAAATCGGCGTTTTCGCTTTCGAGATAGCCGCAAAGCGCGCCGATAATCGTGGTCGCCGGCAACCGAACGAGCGGTTCGCAGTCTAACGATTTAGCGGCGTTTATTCCGCACATAAGTCCAGACGCAATGCTTTCGACGTACCCCTCGACTCCGCTTAACTGACCGGCAATAAACGTTTTCGGTATGCTTTTAACCTGAAAATATGCGTTTATCGTTTTCGGAGCGTTGATAAAACTGTTGCGATGCATAACTCCGTAGCGCAAAAATTCGGCGTTTTTGAGCGCCGGAATAAGCGAAAACACTCTCTTTTGCTCCGGAAACGTGAGATTGGTCTGGAATCCGACAAGATTGAACATATCACCTGCCGCGTTTTCTCTTCGAAGTTGTAAAACGGCATACGGCTTTTCTCCCGAATCGGTTTTAAAGCCCACCGGACGCATCGGACCGAAGCGTAAAGTATCCACTCCTCTCGCCGCCATGACTTCGACGGGCATGCACCCTTCGAACACGTCGTTTTTTTCAAACTCGTGCAGTTTTGCTCTTTCCGCCGAAACGAGCGCAGAATAAAACGCGGCATATTCCTCTCGGTTTAACGGACAATTGACGTAATCGCCCGTTCCTCTGCCGTATCTGTCGCCCACGAACGCAGACGAATAGTCTATGCTGTCGCCCAAAATAATCGGAGCGGCTGCATCGAAAAAGTGCAGATTTCCGCCGAATTTTTGAGATATTTTATCGGCAAGCGGTCCGACGGTGAGCGGTCCCGTCGCTATAACCGTCGGCTTATTTTCGTCCCAATCGTCAACCACGCCCGGAATAACTTCGATATTCGCGTCGTTTCGTATATACTCGGTAACTTTTTGCGTAAACAATTCGCGGTCTACGGCAAGCGCGCTTCCGGCAGGTACTTTTACGTCGTCGGCTATTTTGATAAGAAGGCTGTCCAGTTTTCGCAGTTCCGCTTTTAATAGTCCGCTTGCGGTCGAAATATCGTCGCTTTTTAGAGAGTTGCTGCACACGAGTTCCGCATAAGTATTTTCGTGATGAGCAGGGCTTTTGCAGGTAGGCTTACATTCGAAAAGACGGACTTTAATGCCGCGCTTACTCAATTGATACGCACACTCGCAACCCGCAAGCCCCGCGCCTATTACGTCAACCGTCATTTTATTTCCTCTTTGTGCCCGCAGTCCTTCTTCGAGCAAACCAGATAGTTCTTGCCTTTATAGGAACGTCTGAACATATGCGCGCCGCAATCGGGACATTTTTGTTCCGCTACCGGATAAAGCGACGTGAATTTGCAATCGGGATAACCCGTGCAGCCGTAGAACGCACCTTTTCCCGACACTATTCTTTTCAGCGGTTTTCCGCAATCCGGGCATTTACCGAAATCTTCTTTTGACTCGATATTTTTGATGTTTTTGCACTTCGGATAAGCCGAGCATGCGAGAAAATCGCCGAATTTTCCGTGACGAAGAATCATGGGACTGCCGCACTTTTCGCAGACTTCTCCGGTTTGAACGGGCTGCGTATCGGCTTTATCCACTACGTTGCCGTTCTCGTCGATTGCTTTCGTGTTTCTGCATTTAGGAAAATTGGAGCAGGCGAGAAATCTGCCGAATTTACCGTTTTTGTAAACCATACGGCTTCCGCATTTTTCGCATATAACGTCCGAAACTTCATCGGCGGCTTTAAGGCTGAACGAATCGCCGAGAGCAGCGGAAATTTTATCTTCGAGTCCGTCGTAATATTCTCCGACGACTTTCTGCCATACTTTTCCTCCTTCCTCGATGTCGTCCAGTTTGCTTTCCATTTTAGCCGTAAAACCGACGTCCATTATGTCCGAAAAATATTTGAGCAGCATATCGGTCACTTCTTCGCCCAGTTTTGTCGGAACGATGAATTTGCCTTCTTTTTCGATATATTCTCTCGAAAACAGCAACGCAACCGTCGGCGTGTAAGTGGCAGGTCTGCCGATTCCTTTTTCTTCCATTGTTTTTACAAGGCTCGCTTCGGTGTATCTTGCCGGCGGCTTGGTGAACTTCTGTTCATATGTGTGCGAAACGAACGAAAGAACTTCGCCTTCTTCCAGAACGGGCAGTTTCACTCCCATTTCGTCGTCCTTTTCTTCCTGATAATTGCTGTATACGGCAGTATAGCCTGCAAAAAGCGGAGTTTTTCCCGAAACTTTGAAGCCGTAGTCGCCGGCGATTATCTCCGCGTTTACGGTATTGTATTCGGCGTCGCTCATCTGACTTGCGAGAAAACGCTCGTAAATGAGTTTATAAAGTCTGTAATTTTCGTTGCTCAATTTGTCTTTAAGACTGTCGGGAGTGCGTTCGAGCGTTATGGGTCGAATCGCTTCGTGCGCGTCCTGAGCCGACTTTTTGCTTGCGTACACGTTCGGCTTTGCGGGAACGAATTTTTCTCCGAATTTTTCCGCTATAAACTGTCTTGCCGCTTTCTGAGCATCGGGCGAAACACGAGTCGAGTCGGTACGGATATACGTTATAAGAGCGATATGTTCGCCGCCGATGTTCACGCCTTCGTAAAGTGCCTGAGCCGCCGCAGACGTCTGTTTAAGATTCATCCCCAGTTTGTTGAGCGCGTCCTGCTGCATCGAACTGGTGATAAAAGGCGCCGGAGCGTGCGATTTTGCCACTTTTTTGACCACTTTGCCGACAACGTATTTTTCTCCGTCGAGGTCGGACAAAACCTTATCGAGTTCGTCTTTGTTGCCGATTTTGTATTTTTTGCCGTTCTTCTTTTCGAGTGCGGCGCGCATCGCAAACTTGTCGGCGTTCTGAAGATTGGAGAAAAACGTCCAGTACTCTTCCGGCTTAAATGCGCGGATTTCTCTTTCTCTCTCCACGATAAGCCGAAGCGTTACGGACTGAACTCTGCCTGCGGACAGATTGTTGCGTATTTTTTTACATAGAACGGGCGAAAGTTTGTAGCCGACTAATCTGTCGAGTACTCTTCTTGCCTGCTGAGCGTCCACAAGATTGATGTTTATCGTACGCGGATGCGCCAAGCCGTTTTTAACCGCTTTTTCGCTTATTTCGTTAAATTCGGCGCGCACGGGCTTATCTTCCGGCAAGCCCAAAATATTTGCTATGTGCCACGAGATGGCTTCGCCTTCACGATCCGGGTCGGTTGCAAGATAAATATCATCTGCTTTGGAAGCGAGATTTTTCAGTTCTTTGACGGTATCTGTTTTATCCGGCATTATTTCGTATTTCGGTTCGAAGTCTTTTTTCACGTTGACGGCAAGGGTTTTCTTTGGCAAATCGCGGACGTGACCTTTGGTTGCAAAGACCTTATATCCTTTACCGAGATATTTTTCCACGGTTTTGACCTTTCCGGCACCTTCTATAACTACTAATTTCAATGTTTAATCTCCGTTTAAACTAAATTCGTTGGCGTTGATTTTCCGTATAAAGCCTTTCATTTCCAGTCCGGTTATTGCAACCGAAACCTGCTGCGGCTTCATTTCCAGTTTTTCCACGATATCGTCGAAGCAAACGCTGTCCTCGGTTTTGAACATATCGAGTATTTTGCGTGCGTCGTCCGATAAATCGCTTTTTTCGATTTTTTCCTTTTTATCGGTTTTTATTCCGTAATGAGCAAGAATGTCTTCGCCGTTTCTCGCCATCAGAGCACCGTCGTAAAGCAGCGCGTTAGTGCCTTCCGAGCGAATATTTCCGACGTTACCGGGAACGGCAAACACGTCGCGGTTCTGGTCGAGCGCGAACTTCGCGGTTATAAGCGCACCGCTTTTTACTCCTGCTTCCACGACACAGACGCCTTTACTCAGTCCGCTGATAAGTCTGTTCCTCTCGGGAAAAGTAAATCTCGTTGCAGCCGCATTAGGCAGATATTCACTCATTATCGCGCCGCCGTTTTCCAGAATTTTCTCGGCAAGAGGCACGTTACCCACGGGTCCTATTTTATTCAGTCCGCTACCGAGCACGGCTATCGTTTTGCCTTTCGCTTCGAGAGCCGCCTGATGAGCATACGAATCTATGCCGGTCGCAAGTCCGCTTACTATCGTAAAACCGTTTTCGGCAAGCGTTCCGGCTATTTTCTCCGCCATTACTTTGCCGTATGACGAACAAGCACGCGTTCCGACTACGGCAAAACAATTGCTTGAAAACAACTTGGGATTGCCTTTATAGTAAAATACATACGGCGCGGCGACTTCGGGTTGTCGAAGCGGTTTTCCGTAAAACGGATTGTACACCGACGCGACCTTAATATCGGATGCAACAAGTCTCGTCAGGCAATCTGCAATAAACTGTTCGGAACGATACCTTGCTAAAAGCTCGTACTTATCGGCAAAAATATCGCGAAGTTTTTCGTTCGAAAGAAACTCCTTCCACACGGAAGAAACCGATCCGCATAGTTTAATCGCTTTGGATTGCTTGGAAATAGACGCGCCGCCTATCGACATCCAGAACAATATTTCGCTGTCGCTTAACATTTTTTAACGCTCCTGTCGAGGTTGCGGTATTGAAGCGCTTCGCTTATATGAGCGGCTTCGATATTTTCTTTGCCGTCGAGATCGGCAATCGTGCGCGCGACTTTAAGTATACGCGTATACGCTCTTGCCGTCAACCCCATCTTCTCGAACGCGGTTTTAAGCAGTTTTTCGCACTCTTTATCGAGCGAGCAATACTTCTTTATCATTTCACTGTTCATTTTGGAATTGCTGTAAACGCCAGTGCCTTCGTATCGTTTAAGTTGAATATTACGAGCCTTGTCCACGCGCTTTTTAATCTCCGCGCTGGACTCGGAATAACCCTTTTCGGCAAGGTCGTCGTATGTCACTCCGCTGACCTCTATCTGCAGGTCTATTCTGTCCATAAGCGGACCGGACAGACGCGAAACGTATTTACTTATCTGGAGCGGCGTGCATGTACATTCGTGCGTTTTCGATCCGTAATATCCGCACGGACATGGGTTCATGCTGGCAACCAGCATAAAGTTTGCCGGGTATTCGACCGTTCTTGCCGCACGGGATATGGTTATAACTCCGTCCTCTATCGGTTGACGCAGATTTTCCAGCGTAACGCGCGAGTATTCGGGCATTTCGTCGAGAAACAGCACGCCGTTGTGAGCAAGGCTCATCTCGCCCGGTTTTGCCATAGTGCCGCCGCCCGTCAGAGCAATACTGCTCATCGTGTGGTGCGGCGAGCGGAACGGTCTTCTGCTGACTATTCCTTCGTTTTCGTCGAGAATTCCTGCGACGCTGTGGATTTTCGTGGTTTCGAGCGCTTCGTCAAGCGTCATATCGGGGAGTATCGTCGGTATACAGCGGGCGAGCATGGTCTTTCCCGCACCGGGCGGTCCGACCATTAAAATATTATGTCCGCCTGCTGCCGCTATTTCGAGAGCGCGTTTGGTTATAAACTGACCTTTAACGTATTTGAAGTCTTCGTTGTAATGCATGTTTGCAGTCGATAAACTCTTGGTTTCAACGGGCAGAACTTCTCTTTCTCCGCTTAAAAATTCGACCACTTCTCTAAGCGACGAGCATGCGTACACTTTAATTCCGTCTATATAACACGCTTCCGCGGCGTTGGCTTTCGGAAGAATTACTTTATCGTAACCCTTTTCTTTTGCCGAAATAAGAATCGGTAGGATGCCCTTTACATGGCGAAGAGTACCGTCAAGCGACAATTCGCCGACGTAAACGTAATCTCCGGTATCCAGAATCTGCTCGGTAGCGCGCAAAATGCCTATTGCGACGCCGAGGTCGTAAATCGAGCCTTCTTTTTTCGTGTCCGCAGGCGCGAAATTCACCGTTATTTTTTTGGGCGTAAACATAAAACCGCTGTTTTTTATCGCGCTTCTTACTCTTTCGCGCGATTCTTTTATAGCGGTATCTGGCAGTCCGACTATTTCAAAGCCAGGCATACCGTTGTTTATATCTATTTCAAGACTGACTTCGTAGCCTTTGATTCCCTGAAGTCCGAAACTCCTGATTTTCGATAGCATTTCAATAACTCCGTTTTAAGAAAAACTATTTGATAAAATAAGCAATCGATTGCGTGAAGGGCATATCGTTTTTTCCGCCGAGCGGACAGACTATGTCCGATAGCGCTATATCTGCAATAACTTTCGTGAAGTATGCCGATAATCCGATAGACAAAACGGAAAGCGTTATCGCGCAGACTTTACCCCAGGTAGTCGAGGTAAGTTGCATATGACCTTCGTATGCCGTAGACGCAAATTCGCTCAGCGGCAAATGATTAAAGTAGCCGGCGCTTGCATACACAAGACACATGAGAGTCATCGTAAGAACGGTCTGCGAAAACATGACTTTAAGCAGCCTTTTTTCTTTGAGAAGCGCAAACGACAACAGTAAAAGCGCAATAGAAGGAATAACCGAAGTTGCGGTCATATCGAAATAAGTCACATGATACAGCATGATGACAAACGATGCGACTGCGGTTAAAAGCGCCCTGTTCTTTCTGCCGAAATAAACTACTGCGGTCACTGCGGCTGCAATGAGAGCAAACGCTACTATAAAATAGAACGATTGCTGCGAGCGGAACAAAACGTTTGTAAGCGAACCGCCTTTCATAAACACGTTATAAATGCTGAGCGCGTTGTCGGAAAAGCGATTAAGTTGCGTAAGCGGATACAACAGTATGACGTTTATGGTCTGAAAAAATTCGCCAGAGTATTTCTGAACGGTGAGCGGTAAACTAATCAGGTATTGTACCGCAACGCAAACAAGCGTCGTCAAAGGTAACAAAACGGTTGTTTTCGTATCTTTTGCCGAAATTGCCTTAAACCAAGTGTAAGCGTAATAAACCAGATAAATCGGGAACAAATAACTTGCTTCTTTCGCAACCAGCATCGAAACGGAATAAACGGCAATCGATAAAACGTGTTTTTTCTCGACAAGCGCGTAAAAACTGATTACGAGCAGACAGGACAATACCGAAAATACGCTCGTCCATACAGCCGAAGCGAATATGAACAGCGGACAAAAACAAACGAACGCAGCCATAATGAGCGCGATTTGTTCGTTGCGGTATTTTCTGCCTATTTTATATATAACGAGAGCCAATACGGCGTCGGATATAATCAACGGTAATTTTAAAACCATGCTTATCGCAACGGAAGAACTTTCAAGTCCTGCCGAGATAAGACTTCCGGCTGTAAGTCCGACGTAATAATAGGCAAGCGGATACAGAAATCTGCCGGTTGCACTGTTGGTTAAGTCGGAATAATGTCTGCGGATATATTCGCTTGCTCCGCGTTTACTCCACTCTTCCGCAGCGTCGATCATAATCTGTAGTTCGCTGCGATTGCCTGCCGAAATAAAAGCAAGCGCGATGCGGACAAGCACTCCCATGAGTATTATTACAAGCAAAGCCGTGCCTGCGTTTATTTTACCGCCGGCAACGAGCGTATTTTTGTCGTTGTTGATGTTTCTGATCAACAGCCACACCGTAAAAGCGATTACGGCAATCGTAAAAACGATAAACAATGCGGTCAAAGACCAATCCAATGCCGGATTGAGCGCAGCCGCGTTTATTAACGAAGTCATAAAGCCCCTCTCTGTCATTATTATATAAACCGCCGTTTGCGCTAAAAAGCGCGGAAATCGAAGTATATTTCGCAAAACGGCGACGATTACGAAAAAATACCCCTAAATACGATTAAAGCTTTCGCGCGGGAGCGTGTCCGGGCGCGAAAGCCTTGTTTCGTCGTATTAGCGATTACGCGTTGGCGTCAACCTTTGCCATGTGAGCGATCAGGTCGAGAACCTTGTTGCTGTAACCCCATTCGTTATCGTACCAGCTAACCAGTTTGTAGAAGGTTTCGTTGAGTGCGATACCTGCCTTCTTATCGAAGATAGAAGTTCTCGAATCGGTGAGGAAGTCGGTCGAAACGACGTCTTCGTCGGTATATCCGAGGATACCCTTCATATAGGTTTCGCTTGCTTCTTTCATAGCAGCGCAGATTTCTTCGTAAGTGGTGGGTTTAGCAAGTTTAACGGTGAGGTCTACAACAGAAACGTCGAGGGTGGGAACACGGAAAGACATACCGGTGAGTTTACCCTTAACTTCGGGGATAACCAGTGCGCATGCTTTAGCCGCGCCGGTGGACGACGGGATGATGTTGCCTGCAGCCGCTCTGCCGCCTCTCCAGTCCTTCATGGAAGGTCCGTCGACGGTCTTCTGAGTTGCGGTGGTCGAATGAACGGTGGTCATAAGACCTTCTACGATGCCGAACTTATCGTTAAGCACTTTGGTCATGGGCGCCAGACAGTTGGTGGTGCAGGAAGCGTTGGAAACGACTTTCATGTCCGAAGTATACTTGTCCAGGTTTACGCCGCAAACGAAAGTGGGGGTTTCCTTGTCCTTTGCGGGAGCGGAAATAACGACTTTCTTTGCTCCGCCGTTGAAGTGAGCGGATGCTTTCTCGGTAGTGCAGAACACGCCGGTGGATTCGACGATGTACTCTGCGCCGCAAGACTTCCAGTTGATGTTGGAAGGATCTTTTTCTGCGAAGAATACGACTTTGTTGCCGTTGACGACAAGAGCGTTTTCTTCGACTTCAATGGTTCCGTCGAAATGACCGTGCATGGTGTCGTATTTAAGCATGTAAGCCGCATACGCCACGTCGATGAACGGATCGTTTACTGCGGTAACGACAATGTCGTCACGCTTGGTGCTGGCTCTGAAAACCAGACGTCCGATTCTTCCGAAACCGTTGATACCTACTTTTATCATTGTTTTTATTCCTCCGAAATAAAATTTCAAATACATAATAAACTTTTTTCCGAAAATTTGCAAGCGAATTGCGCCCCTTTTTCGATTGATTTTCCATTTTTTGCGAAATTTTTTCCTTTGACCGTATTCTAAACACAAGAAAAACGCCGCTCGGCACTCCGAAAATTTGCTTTTTGCTCCGATTTCTCTTTTTAACCGAACTGTCAAGACGCTCGACGGCGATGCGCCGCGGATGTCAATCGGCGGCGAGCGCATTCCTTTTCTATATATTATAGAAAGCGAGTACTCGATAAGTCGGAACGACGGGATAATCGCATGATTTTAAGTATCTTCTCTTCGCCTTCGATTATTCCGTAAGAGAGCAAAAATAAAAAATTTTCGAAAAATCGCTTCAATTCGCTAGTCAAAACAGCGCAAATGTTGTATAATACCGGCGAAAGAACTTTTTGGAGGGTAATTATGCCATTAGTTACAACAAAAGAAATGTTTGCAAAAGCGTACGAAGGCGGCTATGCCATCGGCGCGTTCAACGTGAACAACATGGAAATGATTCAGGGTATCGTCGAAGCCGGCAAAAAGCAGCAGGCTCCTCTTATTCTGCAGGTTTCCAAGGGCGCGAGAAACTACGCAAACCCCAAATACCTTAAAAAGTTGGTTGAAGCGGCTGTAGAAGATTCCGGTCTTCCCATCTGCCTGCATCTCGACCACGGCGATTCGTACGAGTTGTGCAAATCCGCAATCGACGACGGCTTTACTTCCGTTATGATCGATGCATCCTCTCTTCCTTTTGCCGATAACATTAAGGTTACCAGCCAGGTCGTTAAATACGCTCACGATCACGGCGTCGTAGTCGAAGCCGAACTCGGTAAACTTGCCGGAATCGAAGACGAAGTAAACGTTTCGGACGAAAACGCTTGCTACACCGATCCTAATCAGGTTCAGGAATTCGTCGAAAGCACCGGCGTCGATTCGCTCGCAATCGCAATCGGAACCTCGCACGGCGCATATAAATTCAAGGGCGAAGCAAAACTTCGTTTCGACATTCTCGAAGAAGTCGCTAATCGTCTGCCGAAATTCCCGATCGTGTTACACGGCGCTTCCTCCGTTATCCCCGAATACGTCGACATCATCAATCAGTACGGCGGAACGATGCCCGGAGCAAAAGGCGTTCCGGAAGATATGTTGAGAAAAGCCGCAACCATGGCTGTTTGCAAAATCAACATCGATTCCGACCTGCGTCTTGCCTTCACTGCCGCTATCAGAAAGCATTTCGTCGAGAATCCTTCGCATTTCGATCCCAGACAGTATCTTGCTCCCGCAAGAACGCTCATTCAGGAATGCGTCGAACACAAACTCGTAAACGTTCTCGGCTGCAACGGCAAAGCATTCAACTAATAGTAAACAAAACGAAAAGTCCTGTCTTATCGGCAGGGCTTTTTCTTTTTGTAGTTTCACATTCGATTATAAAATTAAAGTACTATGCGTGACATAGTACTTTAATTATGCGCTTTTATTCGATTTTTTAAGGAAAAACAACGATTTTTCCTCTTATTTCGTTTTCTGTTTTTTAATTGTTTCAATCTCTTCGAGAAAACGTTTTACGTCTTTTTCCTTTCCGTTTTCGCTCGGATGATAGAATTTCTCGCCTTTCAGACCGTCCGGCAAATAATCCTGCTCGACATATCCTCCGAAATCGTGCGGATAGAGATACGGCTTATCCGCTTTATCGGAAGTAGAAAAATCCGTATTCCTTAAATGAAGCGGAACAAAATCGTCTTTTTCGTTTTCGACGGCTCTTTTAGCGGCTTCTTTTGCAAGGTAAACTCTGTTGGACTTCGGCGCGGTACAAAGATAAACAATCGCATGAGCCAATGTAAGTTCTCCTTCCGGCATGCCTATTTTTTCATATGCGGTCATTGCAGCAGTAACGAATTGCAATACGCTGCTGTCCGCCATCCCCACGTCTTCGCTCGCGTGAGCAATCATTCGTCTGAACAAAATAAGCGGATCGAATCCGGCGGCAATCAAACGGAACGCCCAGAAAAGCGCCGCGTCGGCGTCGGAACCGCGCAAACTCTTACAAAACGCGCTTAACATATCGAAAGTCGTACTTTCGTTTATCGAAACGGACTTCTTTTGCACAGACTGCTCCGCCACCGTTTTATCGACCGTTATTTTTCCGTTCGGATCGGGCGGCGTCGATAAAACGGCAAGTTCGAGCGCACCGAGTGCTTTTCGCATATCTCCGGCGCAACTCCACACTATGTGGTCGATCGCATCGTCGTTTATGTCTATATCGAGATTTCCCAGCCCGTTTTGCTTATCGGACAACGCGCGCAAAATACCTTTTTTAATATCGTCGTCGGACAGCGCCTTCAATTCGAAAATCCTGCAACGACTGACAATTGCTCTCGTCATTGCGAGATTAGGATTTTCGGTCGTGGATCCGACGAAAATAATACTTCCGTCCTCCATTGCCGACAGCACGCAATCGGACTGCGCTTTATTCCAGCGATGACATTCGTCAAGCAAAAGATATGTGCGTTTACCGTAAATACGCAACTTTTCACGCGCTTCCTCGATGACTTTCTTTGCATCCGCGACTCCGCTGGACACCGCGTTGAGTTTAACGAAGTCGGCGTTCGTGGAATTGGCTATTATGGAAGCAAGCGTCGTTTTCCCCGTTCCGGGCGGTCCCCAAAAAATACAGTTACCCAGTTTATCGGCTTTTATGGCTCTAACAAGCAACGATCCCGGAAAAATAAGATGCTGCTGTCCGTAAAAATCGGCAAGCGTTTTAGGACGCATGCGATCGGCAAGCGGCTTAACCGAATTATTATCGTTTTGTGCGAAATCAAACAAATCCATAGCAAAATTATAGCACAAAATTTTGTTTTATTCAAGTGTCAAGACTTCTTTTTACCACAATATTTTTATCGCTTTTCAGTAACTTCAAGTCGATAGCGTTTGTGTTATACGTCACGCCGTCGTGTTCTATTCGCCATTCGCCCATACCTTCGTTTCGTATTTCGACGGAAAGAACTATTCCGTGATGTCTGATTTCGACTTTTGCATTCTTAATAGACTTCGGAAGTGCAGGCGAAAATGCCGCAACGCCGCTTTTTATATCGATTCCGAACGTTTTTCGAACCACCGTAACGAAAGTCCATGCAGCAGATCCGGTGTACCAACTCCATCCTGCTTCACCTGCTCGTTCGCCCGAATAAACGTCCGCACTCACGACATACGGTTCCGCACCGTATTTTTCGCCTTTACCGCAAAGATAGCGTTCAACCGGATTGATCATTTGCAAATACTCGAATGCTTTTTCTTTTTGCCCTGTGAGGTACAGAGCGTAGATAAACCATATCGCCGCGTGTGTGTACTGACCGCCGTTTTCTCGTATTCCGGGCGGATAATCGCCGATATAACCGACTTTTTTACTGTCCGAAAACGGCGGATCGAGCAATTTAATAATCCCGTTATCCTTATCGACAAGCATTTTCTCGGCATAATCGAGCGCAGAACGCATTCGTTCCGGCGTCGTTATTCCGCTTATCGCCGCATATGCCTGCGTTAAGAGGTCGATTTTACATTCGTCACTGTTTTCGCCCCCTATTACCGTACCGTCATCGGCAATCGCTCTTAAGAAATACTTTCCGTTAAAGCAATCCTCGACTCCTTTTCTTAAAAGAGCGCGCTTTTCGATATAGTATTTTTTTTCCGGTGGCAGTGTTATGTGCTTTAAAAATTTGCCGATAACCTCGTATAAGAACATTGAAAGCCACACACTTTTGCCTTTTCCTTTAATTCCGATTTTATTCATCCCGTCGTTCCAATCGCCGCCATGCATATAAACCAGTCCGTCGGGAGCGATCTCATCGCACACCGATGAAATTGCTCGTTTGCAATGCTCGAGCAAACTCTCGTCGCCTTCACATTGTTGCATAACTCCGCAAACGCTGTCTCTTCCGCGCGGAATGGTAACGTCCTTCAAAAACGGTATGCGCTCTCCTAAAACGCAGCAATCTCCGCTGAACGCTATATACTCCGCAACAACATACGGCAAAAACAGGCGGTCATCCATAATCTCGGTTCGCACTCCGAAAAACGGATGATGCCACCAATGCATAACGTATCCGCTTTCGAATTGTCGTGCCGCGCAATAACAAATATGCTCCCTAACAGCCTTTTCGTTGACATACAACATAGCCAGACAATCCTGAAGTTGATCTCTAAAGCCGTACGCTCCGCCAACCTGATAATATCCGACTCTTCCGTAAAACCTGCTGCAATATACCTGATAAGGCAACCACTTAAATAATGCGCACAGCGACGAATCGAAATCGAGTCCGACGGTCGAAAGATTTGCATATTTTTCTTTCGCAAACAAAAATTCGCTTTCAATATAATTTTTGTCGTAGTTATGCACTTCTTCATCTCCGAAAACTATAGAAAACGTTAGCGGCTCATCAAGTACTATGTCAGACATAGTACTGAAATATGGCATATTCAGCGCTTTTTTTGACGATTTTCTAATAAAATCCTCATTGTCTTGTTTCAGTCTGAAGTCACATCCGATAAAATCAACATAAATTTTTTTGCCGTTTTCGGTGTTTTCTATAACGGATTTTCCGCTTTCAATCTCGCGAATATCTATAGCGCACGCATTCTCGCCAAAAAACGCGCCCAAAACCGGAAACAACGCAAAACAGATTTCTACGCCTCTTACGGTTTTTCCGCTTACATTTCTTATTTCGGTAAGATATACCTTTTCTCCGTCGCGCGTTATAAATACCTTAACGCGGCTTTCAATACCTGCATACACACTAACAAATTCCGTATAACCAAGCGAATGACGACAGTATTCCCGTCGATTACCGCAAAGCGAATTTATACTCCACTCCGCCCCTTTTTCTCGCAAAAAAAGAATCTCACTACTTGCGTCATTGTCAAAAAACGCTGTGATTTTTTGCTCGCGAGAGTTCTGTCCGAAAGTAAATCCGCCGCCTCCGCACGAAATTACCGTTCCGCCGTTTTTATTTGAAATAATATTGCAAAACGGTCTCGGCGGATTATCGGCAATCACGAACGAATAATCTTTTGCATAATATCCGCAGCCGACATTCAAAAGACGTTCCGGAAAATCGAGTTCTTTCGCTTTGGCCGCCGCGCCCATCAAATAAAACGTTTTGCTTTCGCTTTTAAGTAACGTGCTATTAACATAATACATCGAAGACAAACGCAAAATTTCTTCTCCGATTTTGCCGGAAACCGTATCTATACGACAACCATCCGGCAAAACGGAACGTATACCCGACGCGCTTATACTTTCTTCCGCTTGCTTTTTAAGCGACGAAAAATATCCGTCTTGTTCGCTTATCGCAACAACGATATCGAACTTACAACCGAATTTGTAAATTCGGGCAAACGAACGCAACTTCTTTTCTATTCCGTAGACATCCGGAAGGCTTTTCACCTGCAGAACTTTAACGGGATATGCGTAAGCGTAACCGTTTTTAAATAATGCGGTGTTACTTCCGAAACTTTCAAACATCGTTTTTGCCGCAAAAACACATTGATCTATGCTCGCTCCGAATGCACCGTTTTTAACGAAATTTTCTTTAATTCTCTCATTTAGCCGCAAATCGCAAAGAATTTTTGCTTTATTTCGAAGCGACATCATGTCGTCTGCACAAAAAACGCAAATACAAATACTCTTACGTTCCCCCGGCTTTAATGTAGGTATCGCATTTATTTCAAGCGTAGCATTTCGCAAAGAAAAGTTGACATTTGCCCCACAAACCGAAATTCCGCAGACTGCCTTACTCTTTCGATTTTCGCAAAGAACGTAGTTTTCTCCCTTTTCAATCACCGTTATGAACAAGCGATTAAAGGCAGGGTGCGCAACATAATCTTTTTCCTTTGCGAGAACCAATTCGAGCAGCGCTTTTATTTCGAAATTCAGCGAACGATTGGTCGGATTAACCACTTCGACAATTCTCATTTCACCGTCATAACCGTTCAATGCTCGCACCGAATACTCTGCCGTAAATTCCACGGCGCTAAGAAAAACCGTCGTTTCCCCTTTCGTATAAGTTGTTTTACAAACATCGGCACGACTGCCGGAAACTGCCACGTCGAGAAAAAAACCTTCTCCGCCCGATATGCCGTCATATATTAAATCCGTTCGGTATAACGCTTTTCCGTTGGCGTTCAAACCGGTTGTAACAAAATAATTGCCGCTTGAAATCATGTTTATTTCCGAAAATTCATCGCTTAAATGCACGAATTCTCTTTTTTCACTGATCGATTCAGCATGTACGACAGGGTATTTTCTTGCAGCATATCGTTCATAATCGGGTAAGCGTTCGAAACTTTTTACCGCACTCGCTATACGAGCGTTTTCAGACAGTTTTTTCTTTGCGTAGCCGTCGAGATAATTGTTTATCGACATAAGAATCATGCCTTGATGATGCGCCATATACGTCTTTATCACCT
>CAKQDN010000038.1 GCA_934229275.1 uncultured Clostridia bacterium
TCCTTATATAGCGTTCTTCGGTCGCAAACAATTCCCATTATGATAGTTGAATTATATATTTGATTTTAATAAAAAAAGAGGCTATGCGGCTTTTTGACGCATAACCAAAATTCACACATAACCGCAATAAAATGCGGCTATTTTTATGCCGGAAAACAAAAAAACTTTCTAATCCAAACCCTTTGACGGGGGTTCAAATTAGAAAGTTCTTGGCGGCACGAGTGCAAGTCAGATTGAACTATTGTCATACAAAACTCTTGCCGTCTGTGTTAGAATGTTTTAATTTATGATAAGCAAATTGTCAGATGCTGCGCAATAAAACGATTATCAGTATTCGATACTGTTTTCGTCGAGAAGGAAGTCGTAAATGCTCATTGTAACAATACCGTTTTCGTCGCGTTTGCGTTTTATATCGTCTTTTAAATTGAAATTTATTATTGCATTACTTTTTCAAATCGAAAAAAGTAATCTCCGCCTACCATATCGTCCGGAATTTTTGAATCCTTATGTTTTGGATTGAAAAATTCGACAGCATGAAATCCCAAACGATTAATATAAAAGTGGATATTTCTTTTTTCAAAATAGGGTGTAAAAATTTCCCAAACTTTCGTGTTTTGGTACAACCGTTCAATCTCGTTCCAAATTTTTTGTCCGACTCCATTACTCTGTATTCCGCATTTAACATATAAAAAATCAAGATGATTATGCTGCGTATCTTCGTTTATAACTACGATAGCGCCACCGGATATTTTTCCGTTCACTACCGCCTTATAAGCTACTGCGCCTTTTTTGGACAAAGATTCATCGATATCTTTTTACGATAATATTTCAACATCTAAATTATTGAATGTTTCCATAGCACCTTGCTGAAAAGCTTCCTGCATATCTTCCTTAAACGTAGCGATATCTTCCTTTTCAATAGGCAGAAGAACAAACTCCATTTTTTATTATCTCCGTTAAATTACTCGTACAATCATTATAGCAAATTCAAATCAAAAGTGCAATGACTTCGAGCTTTCCCAAAATCATTTTTTACGTTTTCAAAAAGGGTTTTTGTATCCCATACCAAATGATTGTTTTGCTTTTTTATTCCGTTTGGGAAACGGTACACTTCTTCCGTTTTGATTACGTTATTTTCGAGCCAACCGACGATATGTCGTCCGCTTGATGCTCCGATGTCTATTGCTAAATAATAGGTCATATTTATATAAGTTCCGAGTGTATTACAAAGTCTGCTGTTGATTTCGTTGTTGCAATGGGTATATCATAAACCGTTGCAATTCTCATAAGTGCTTTAACGTCGGGATCGTGCGGCTGTGCTTGCAACGGATCCCAAAAGAAAATTACAATATCTATCTTCTTTTCGGCTATCTTTGCACCGATTTGTTGATCGCCGCCCATAGGATCCGACATATACGCTTTCACTTTTAAATCGGTTGCTTCCGATATAAGTTTTGCCGTATGTCCTGTCCCGCAAAGTTCAAAGGCACTTAATTTTTCTTTATTCTTTATAGCCCAATTTACGATGTCGGGTTTTTTATTATCGTGAGCTATTAAGGCGATTACTTTTTTGTTTTTCATATATAAATTTAACTCTGCATACGGGCATTTCTGCCCGTATGCAGTTTTCCTTTTACGCTACCGTTTTAGGTGTAGGTAATTGACCTGCCGTATAAGTCCAACCTTCGCCGAGCGTGGTTTTAAAAGCTTCCCCGTGCAAATCACTTTCTTGCGCTACCGTTACCGTTCCATTCGTATCTGCTTCCGCTGCCGCTCCTCTTACTTTTACGCAGTTGAACGCCCCGAAGAAATTACTTGTAACCCCGTCTGCATTTGTAAACGACGATACGTCCGCACCAAGACCTTGCGCATATCCTTTTACTTCCGCATCATAAAGCGCATACTTTCCGATAGTCTGTAAATTGCTTTCTGTAGCATTGTTTTTGGTAAAAGTGGACATATCGATACAGTTATTTACTCTGCAACCGTTCTGAATACCGAAGTAAGCATAACCCATTACTCCGTAAAGCGTATCGTTTGCACCGAGTATTCCGCCTACCGTAAATATCTGACCTTCGACAGCCGCAGAATTATTATCGGTGTAGTTCATCGTTGCTTTTGCTAAACAGTTATTGATGTAACCGTAACGCTGTAAGCCCGAAAGTCCGCCCATATAAACGTCTGCTTCACCTACCGCTTTCGTGTAATTATAGGTCAAATTGCCATCATACACAACGCCCTCCAAATACGTCGAACTTGCCATTGCACCGCCGAGATAAACGTTTACGGGAACGTTCTCCGCAACCGTAGCACGGCTGTCGTTAAGCGTATAAGTAATATTCGCGCCTGCTTTACAGTTCTTTAACCAAGCATATCCCTCGCCTACAAGTCCGCCGATATAGTTGGCTTCATAAGACTTGCCGTCAAGTATCTTATCAGTCGCAGTCGTTACGTTTATCGTGGCATTGATAACGTTACAGTTTTTAGCGTTACCGCCCCAATGTCCCGCAAATAATCCCGCAACCGCAACATACCAAACGTTTTTAGTGGATACGTTTATCGTTGCATTTGACACCGTGCAGTTTTCAAACAACGTATCTGTACCCTGTACAAAAGCCGCAAGTACGGAAACATAGGCGTGATTATCGGCTTCGTAATTCGTAATCGTTACGGTTGCTCCGTCGATAGTAAGATTTTTAACCGTACAATTTACGGCGCTTGCAAATAACGCCGTAGTTCCGTTCGCGCTGCCCTCAGTTTGCACAACTGCATTGTCTGCAAACGTAAGCGTATTAAGCTGTAATCCCGTTATCTTATGCCCGTTACCGTCCAAAGTTCCCCTGAACGAATACAGCCACCAAGTAGGCTGATAGAACTCATAATTTGCATAATACAAGCCGACGGGCGTCCATTCTTCCGTAAGAGTAATATCCGCGGTCAGTTTATACCAACCCGTTAAATCGTTTGCCATTTCTTTAAGTTGCGCCGCCGTAGAAATTTCCTTTACCTCTACCCAACGGGCGAACAAAGTCGTATCTTCCGTAATTTCCGTTACGTCGTTTTTCAAATGTGCAGGCGGGGTATTATACGCCGTTTCCAACTTCGTGCCGAACAAATACTCCTTATCGGAAGCTCCGTTCGTAAGCGTGGGATTTTGAACCGTGTACCAACCTGCAAATTTGTATCCTTCTCTCGTAGGAACAGTCGGCGCAGTTGCAACGTATTCTTTGTTTACGTCGTTGATTTTAATTGTTTTTGTTTCCGTTGTTCCTCCCGCAGGTGCGTCCGTATAGTTCAAATCATATGTAACGGTATAATGCTTTTCTACTACAACCGCCGAATCAAAATCAAACGTAGTATCACCGACAGGCGAAGGTAAATTAAATAAAATACTTGCGCTGTATTCATGCGTAGCAATATTCACATTAAGCGTATATGTTTCTTCCGCAAGCACATTTGCTTCATCGCCTGTTACGGTAAGAACAATGTTATATGTGGTTGTATTCATCTCCCATGTTCCGCTTGCCGTTGGCGTATACGTATCGCCAAAGTAACAAATAGACACGCTCCAAGTTTTATCTTCGTAAAGCTCGATTTTTGCTTTTTGTGAGCCGTTA
Source organism: uncultured Clostridia bacterium (assembly GCA_934229275.1). Lineage (GTDB taxonomy): Bacteria > Bacillota > Clostridia > Christensenellales > Pumilibacteraceae > Neoclostridium. Next base: position 3,618 of record CAKQDN010000038.1, read on the forward strand.
TCTGCGTTAAGCGTTTTAGATACTACTTTTTGCGGCGGAGCTTCCACTTCTTGTTCAAAAGCAAAGTCCAAAGCAGTACCGCCGATTGTCGGCACGGAATCCGGTATTGTTATCGCTATCGTTTTGCTGTATTTCTGTGTTTCATAATTTATATCAAGGTCATAAGAATCTTCTGCAAGCATATTTGCTTCATCGTTCTCTACAACAAGAGTTATGCCGTATGTTTGCGTATTCATAGACCATCTGCCGTCTGCCGAAGGTGTATAAGAATCGCCGTAATAACACATAGAAAGCGTCCAAGTGTTATCATTTTTAAGTTCTATTTTAGCTTTTAATGTTGCCGTTTCAGCAGTTAAAGTTGCCTGAACTGTCGCTTCGCCTTGACCCGGCATATCTTCGCCGCACTTATCGCACTTACCGTCAGCGGGGTTTACGTCAACGTGTTCGGTGCAAGGCGGCGTCGGAGTAGAATTTTCGCCTACCTTATCCGTCTTGGGATTCAGCGTGAATACGGTATCCGAAGCGCTGGGCAAATTAACGCTTATTTTAAAAACTCCATTCGACAGCGTGTATGTTTTAGGTTGACCGCTCGTTGCACCACGCAAAGACGTATCGTCGTTATCCCACGAAGCCGTAAGTGTCAGTTCGGTTTCATCCGAATTCATTTCCCACTTACCCGAGAGCCAAGATTGCCATTCTCCTTCATTCTTCACCTTTACATTGAAGACATAGCCATAAAGTTTCCCCTCTTCCTTTTGTTCGGGTTCGGCAATATAATCGAATGTCATATATGCGCTGCCAAAGCCTGTCCAAAACGACTCTGACTTCGTCTGATAAATAGTGCTGTCACCGGCCGAAGGCGGTGTTTCGGGTTTTCTTGTCAATAATACAGCCAGCGTAACGCTTACGGCTATTGCGATTGCAACCACGATTGACAATACAATGATTAAGGTTTTCTTTTTCTTTGTCATGTTTTCCTCCAAAATTTTATTTTTTATGACGGCGGATTTAATTCCGTTATCACTGATTTAAGTATTTATCGATAAACGATTTTGCATTTTTAAGCGCTCTTTTCGCTTCGGGCAACACGGGTATTACCTGAAAAGCGTGCATCTTTTTGTGATAAACGTCAAATTGACTTGTAACGTTTAACGTTTGCAGTTTTTTATAAAACTCCAACGAATCATCGTACAGGTATTCGCTATCCGATACGGCGATATAAATCGGCGGAAAACCCGTAAAATCACCGTAGAGCGGAGCAGCGTACGGATTGGTTTCGTTTTCCGAGGTTTTGAGATACGTCGTTTTTACTTCTTCCAAAAACGTAATGTCTAACATACAATCCGTTTTTGCATTGTTTTTGTAAGAAGGAAATATTCGGGTGTATTGCAGCGTAGGCGAAAACACAACGATACAAGCAGGAAGCTCTATTCCTTGCGCTTTTGCTTGCAAAGCTACGGACAGCACGAGATTGCCGCCAGCGCTTTCGCCTATTAGACAAATATTTTTTGCTCCGTATTTTTCAACAAGCATTTTATAAGCTTTCAGGCAGTCTTCCGCACCAAAAGGAAAAGCGTATTCCGGCGCAAGACGGTAATCTATACTATAAACGTTGTAACCGAGCTTCTTTGCCGTATATCCCGTAAAAGCCCTTCTTGCCGCAGGCGATCCGCCTACAAAACCGCCTCCGTGAATATACATTAAAACCTTATCTTCGGGATTATTTCCTTTTGAAAGATACTCTCCGTTAACTCCGTCGTTTGCGATTTGCTCTACTTTTACGTTTTTCGGAGCACGGGACTGTATTTCCTGCTCGCGTCTTAAAACATAATCGGGCGGATTGTTTTTATCGAATTCTTTTTTGCCCTTTTTTATTATGTTATAGACAATGAAATGTATCAAACTCATATCTCGTAAGTCCCTGCGCCAACGGTTTGAGTACCGCTCGGCAAAACGATTTGCGCCGTAGTATTGGAGGGAACGATTATTGTATATTCAATCTTGTTCCCATTTCTTTTCCACTTGCTTACGATCTTGCCGTATATGCTGTCGTACTCACATTCGGCGTGAGTTATGCTGCCGCCGACTTTCGGTGCAATAATAAATTTTCTCTCTCCGGCGACTTTAATTCCGCACATACTGTCAAACAGCCATTCGCAGACGGCGCCCTTACTGTAATGGTCAAGCGACGCTACCCCTCCTTGCGCTTCCGTTCCTTCCCAACTCTCCCAAATAGTGTTTGCCCCCATTTTCGGCATAAATAACCAACCGGGCATTTCCTCGTTTTCAAGAAGCCTGTAAGCATACTCAATATTTATATCTGCCAGAACGTAGAGTATAAACGGAGTTGACAAAAAGCCCGTACCCAAACGCCAGCCGTAGTTATCAAGCGCCTTTATCAAACGCTTTTTTGCATATTTCGTTTGCTTATCGTTCAAAAGTTTAAGATATAGCGGACGTACGAGTTTCGCCTGCCTGTCCGTATCCATACCGTGTTTCTTTGTCTCTACAAGTTTTTGGTAGCCCATTCTTGTTCTGTCGGCATACTTTTTGAAGTATTGCGCGTCGTCCGCTTTACCGAGTAAGTCGGCGATTTTTTTCATATGTTCAAGCATATAAACGATATACGCCGTAGTTTCTTCGGGATGAGGACTTACAAAGTCGGATATAGCGAACGCCTTGACGTCAACGGGTTCAGCCCATTCGCCGTAAGACTGACCGTAATTGGATATCATTTTACGGTATTTACGCTTTAATCCCGTAGGCGCACTCGTAAAATAATGCTTGCCGAGCGTCTTTATCTTGTACATTGCAAATCGGCGCATAGCATCGTAGTTATTCTCCAAAATACGTTTATCTCCGTACTTTTCGTAAATGCGGTAAGGTATCAGTACGCCCGCATCCGACCAACCGGGAGAACCATCCATTACGTTCATATAAAAGTCGATACCGCCCATAGGCGTAATCTGACGGAAATTACCGTTCTTTCTCTGCCCGTCGCACATATCCGCAACATATTTTCTTGCCATAGCGGCATAATCGACGAAATAGCTTGCCGTATTACAAAAAATCTGCGCATCGCCCGACCAACCGTGACGTTCCCTTGTAGGACAGTCGGTTGGAACGTCGGCGTGATTGTTTCTCGTTGACCACCGTGTACACTCGACTAATTTATTAATCAGTTCATGCGAACAGTTAAATTTAATCGTGTCTTGCATATCCGAATAAACGGCAATCGCAGTAAAATCTTCGGGTTGCCAAGCAATATCCGTTTTAATTAATACGTACTGAAAACCAAAAATTGCAAACTTCGTTTTATACTCGTTTACGCCCTCTTCTGCCGTATAAACAACCTGCTGTAAAGGCGTAACTTTCGTGCGCTTTTTATTGGCGCATTGAATATTCTTTTGGGTAAATTCGCCTTCTTTGTCGAACAATTCCCCAAAGCGAAGTTTAATTATTTGCCCCTTTCGAGCTTTTAACGAAAATGCGATATAACCCGCGATATTTTGTCCGAAATCGAGAACGGTTGCTCCCTTCGGGGTTTTAATAACCGTAGGCTTAAACGTTTCGTGTTCGGTTAAAGGCACGTTGTTGGAAGCGGAAGGAATTACTTTTTGCTTCGTTAATTTAGCCTTCCGATTGTAAGAAGGCGTACGGTAAGCCTCCACGACTTCACCGTCTTTATTGTCGGCAAAGCGAATTGCGCCGTCATTGCTCCAATCCCAAGTTTCATCAGATATAATACGGCTAATATTCCCGTCTTGCCCCGTAATCTCTAACTGCGCCAAAAACTTCGTTTGCTTACCGTATTGGTTTTTCCGTCCCCAAGCGCCGCAACTGCCTCTATACCAACCGTCGGCAAGTTCAACCGTAAAATCATTGTTACTGCTTTGTATAAGCTCGGTTACGTCGTAAGTCTGCAACTGAATACGCTTCCTATAATCCGTATGCCCCGGCGCAAGACAGAAATCGCCAACCTTTTTGCCGTTTAATTTCGCTTCGTAAAGTCCGCAAGCGGTTATATACAGCCTTGCCCTCTGAACGCAAATTGCATTAAAAGATTTTTTGAAGCAGTCAACGGGATAACGTTTCTTTTTGTTTACTTTATAATTGCCCGTTATCCATTTAGCGGTAAAATCTTCCGCTGATAGCAAACCCATTTCAAAAAATGCGTCTGCTTTTTCGCCCTCTTCGTCGTGTTCGTTCCATACCGTAACTGTCCATTCTACACGCTGACGGGAAACAAGTTTCGGCTGATAATCCGCATGCATTTCCGCAGACAAAACCTTACCGCTGTCCCAAACCGTTTCTCCGTCGGTTACGGCGACAATACGGTATGCGCTTTGCGTTTTACCGCCGCTACAAGTCCACATTAGACGCGGATTTTGTATATCTATCCCGATAGGATTGATTAAATATTCCGTTTTTAGATTGATTGCCTTCATATCGGTCCTCCAATAAAGTTTTATATAACAATACTATGAGTTCAGATTTTTGCACAAATTCAAAATCCTACTCGCACACTTTTGTAGCGAAGTTTTTGCAACTTTCCCCGATTTAACTGCTTTTAACAACTCTTTATGCTGAAACTTATCTCCTGCCATAATTAAATCGTTTTCGGCGCAAATAGTTTCTCCCGCTACCGCTTGATCTTTTGCAACGCTTTGCCAATCGGTCATTACAACTCCGTCAAACCCGAATTCGCAACGTAATATGTTTGTAATAAGGTCATACGAACTGTTAACGTATGTACCGTTTACTTTATTGTAACTTGACATAACGCATTTCGGCTGTGCTTTTCTTACCGTTAGCTTGAACGCTTTAAGATAAATCTCTCTTAACGCACGCTCATTGACTTCGCTGGACGATTTCATACGATTATCTTCCTGATTGTTACAACAAAAATGTTTAATAGTGACTGCGCAACGTTCATTACTCTGAACGCCCAACGTCAATGCGCTTGCCATTTCTGCTGTAAGTATAGGGTCTTCGGAATAATATTCGTAATTTCTTCCGCAAAGAGGATGCCGTTGTATATTCATACCGGGCGCCAACCATATTCCTACTTTATATTGTTGCATTTCGCAAGAAGTAGCTATACCGATTTGCCTGACTAAAGCGGGTGAAAAAGTCTGCGCTTGAACCGTCGCGCTCGGCCATGCCGTACAAAACTGATAAACAAGTTTTGCCTTTTTACTTGTTTTACTCCATATGCGGTCTAAAAATCTGAACAGTTTTTTAGCTTTCACTAAGTCCTGAGGCAATTTGCCGCCTGTTTTAATCTTGCCGTTGGGTTCAACGGCGTATTTCATCGAAATTCTTATTCCTGCAGGACCGTCCGCCATAACGGTGGGATGATATCCGTATTTTTTACAAACCTTTGTGTCTATTTGTCCGCTTGCGCCGACAACGCCGGGTATTCCGCCGCTCATCAAAGTTGGATCTCCAACGCACAGACAAGTTAATTCTTTGGCGTTCATTTTTTTCGTTTCGGGCAAAATATTCACTTGGGGAGCATCGTAATTATTTTGAACAAACTGTATCGCATTTTCGTCCAAATGCAGAATATCGCCTACGGGTTCTTCTTCCCCATAACGAACGGGCGCGGCAATTTCTTCAACTCTGCATTGTGCAAATTCAATCGGTTTGCATTTTTCTACAATAAATTCCCTATCGACCACAATAGTTGCGACAGGCGTTGTGTTACGGGAAGAGTTACCGACTCTGACGATATAATTACCTTTTTCTAAAATAAAACAGGAACGCGTTTCGTCGTATGCGGCAAAATCTTTTAATTCAAACCCCGCCGTTACCGTTCCGCATTCTCCAACCGCTATCAAATCGGTTTTTGCAAAGGCGGCTAACTGCTGATATTCGCGTTTGATTTTCCCCGACGGGCAAGATAAATATATTTGAACGACCTCTTTACCCGCTGTTTTTCCTATATTTTCAACTTGCGCTTTTACCGTAACTTCCCCGCCCGATAATTCCGCCTTTGCTTTGATTTCAAATTCGGTATAGGAAAGCCCGTATCCGAAAGCATATTTAGGTTTGATATCGAATGTGTCAAAATATCTGTATCCGACGTAAATACCGTCTTTATAAAGCTCTCTGTCTGTGTTTCCGTCCAAATAACTGAACGAATCAGAGCAAGGAAGGTCCTGTAAATTTTTAGCCCAGGTTGCAGCAAGCTTTCCGCAAAAATTTTGTTTTCCCAATAACAAATGCGCTAAAGCCAAACCTCCGTTTTGCCCTGCCTGCCCCATAAAAACGACTGCGCCGAGCTTCATTTCGAGCATAGGATTTACGTCAATACATGCACCCGTATTGAGAACAAGTATGGTGTTTTTATAATGCTCCGAAATGAATTTAAGGTCGCGGATTTCTTTATCGTCAAAATTATACTCGCCTTTCTTAACACGCCTATCCATACCTTCGCCCGCCTGTCGCGTCAAAACGTAAAGTGCGGTATCCGTATCGGAATCTGCAACGTCGCGCTCGGTTATATCGCGTCCCGTGGGATAAACGACAGGAAGCGCAATCGCATTCATCAAATCCCAAAATTGAAAAACGTTATATTTTTTTGCTGTTTGCTTGATTTTGGCATCGCGCTCCTCTTCACCGCGGTGCATTTGTTCGTCGCAAGCGTCCAACCACATCTTTGTCGTAACCTGTAATCCGCATGCCTCCAATCCTTCTTCGACAGAAACACTGTGCCGGTTATTCACCTCTCCGCTTCCTGTACCGCATTTTGACGTATGCCTTGCACCCGCGCCGTACAACGCTATTTTTTTACATTGCAACGGCAACACGCCGTTATTTTCAAGCAATACGATTCCTTCACGGGCGACTTCCAACGATAATTCCGAATTTCGTTGTTCCAGCTCGGAAGCTGCTTCATCAAACTTCGCGGTCATGAATATTTCTCCTTCTTTTCAGCGTACTTTTTAAGTAAATCCTGCATTTTTTGATAACTTGCGTTGCCTTTTTCAAGCTCAATTGCCCAAGCGGCGTCAATACGTTCCCGACGCCTTCTTGCTTTCTCTTCACGAGCGACAAGTTGCTGAGGAGTCAGTTTGGCAAGTCTGGCTGTCTGCTTTTCTTCCGCTGCTTTTAATTTTGCAGCTTGCTTTTCTTCCGCCAAACGTTTCTTTTCGGCTTCTTTTGCATTCTTTTCGGAAATTTGTCTGATATGCTTTTCGAGTTCCTCTTCGTAATTTAATCCCTTCTTTTCACATTTGGATTTTAATTCCGAACGGAAAATATCCTCTGCTTCTTCATCTGCCAACTGCTGATCCATCTCCAGCTGCACTTCGGGTTCTACCCAGACTTTACCGCTCTTTTCACAAGCCTCTTTTTGACGTTCGCGTATTATCTTTTGCTTTCTTTCCAACGTCTTTTCGACGCCGACAAACGCCAACAATATCGCACTCAGTATTCCCGTAATAACTTCAAGTCCTACAAACAAAAACGATATGGCGTTTAAAACGCTTCCGGGCTGTTTTATACCTATGGTAAACGTACCGTCAATCGCCATTTTGTAAGAGCTTAAATCTAATTGAGAAAGCCAACCGTTTTGTGCAAGGATAGCTCCTGCCTTGCTCAAATCCGTTACGTTGAGCGGCGGTATATATCCGCTTGCATTCAGAGCCGCATTCAGAATGGCAAGTCCAACCCCCATTAATACGATTGTTATCGTAGAATAAATCGACATTGCCAAGCTATCGCTTCTGAATCCCGTCTTCCATTCCAAATGGTCAAATGAATCGGAAAATAGCGACATAAAGATATAAGCGCACGGCAGTCCGCCGATATTCTTGATAAACTGTCCTATTAAAACCACAATCAAATTTGTAGGAACCATCCAACAAATCGCGCTACCGACGGCATAAAAAACAAATCCCGCAACAGTCACGTTTTTCTTACCGAATTTTTTAGCAAGCGGCCATACGGCAAAGATACCGATACCCATTGGAATACCGCCGATTACGGAAATTAAAGTTTGCGTTATACCGTCGTTATATGTACCCAAAACATAGTTGCAATAATATATTAAAGCGCTGTTTTTCAAAGTTCCGCCCAATGTATAAATCAAGCTATACACTAAAAGAAAAACAATATATTTATCTGAAAACACAGCTTTTATTTGCATTTTATAAGGAATTTTAACGGTTTCTACTTTTCCTAATTCTTCGGTAACTCTCTCTTTTGTAAAGTAATACTCCAACAGCATAACCGGCAACATTATGATACATAAAACCGACATTACGCTTATCCACAACGTTTGGCTGGAACCAATCATCGGCAAAATTACCATAGGGAAAATTAATGCCGCTATTATGCCCGTAACCATAATCGTAGCCACTTGATTGAAAACTGCCAAAACACCCCTCTGTGACGAGTTACGGGTAGAAAGAGGAACCATCATATTGTGGCTCATATTATAAATCGTATAGGCGAATGAAAAGAAAAGATTATACGAAATTATTACCCATACGGCTTTCCATCTTATTGACATATCAGGCACGAGATAAAGCAACATACCCGTAATTGGAACTAAAAATGCGGATAACAACAAATACGGACGGGCTTTCCCCTGTTTATTTTTTGTCCGATCAATAATCCAACCCATAATAAAATTAGTTATGGCGTCTAAAATTTTAGAAAAAATAGGAAATACTATGAGGAATGCTCCGCCCCACAAACCGCCGAGTTTCAAAACGTCAGTCCAATACTGATTTAAAAACGATCCTCCTAAAACAGCATTAATTAACAATGCACCGCACGGGCCGAGTAAATAGCCAAGCCATTTTTCTTTCCCCGTTATGTTTCTTGAGTGTATGCGACTGTCAAAGATACGACCATTCAATATTTTACCTGTTGCCATTTATTTTTCCTCCTTTTCTTTCGGCAATTTTGGAACTTTTATTTTTGTGCAAAAGCACTTTATCCCTTTGAATAGATGTCCGTTTGCCATATTGACAAATCCTTGTGCGAAGTTATACGGACAATTTGTACCCGCTGACATCGACATTGTAATAATCGAATTGCTTTCGAGTATTCTTTTTAAGAACATTGCGCCTTTTATCTTGTTATCTCGCTCCGCTCCTTCGGGAAGTTTTTTCGCCTTTTTCATGTCCTTTTTCGCTACGGACAACACGGCGTTATAAAGGATCTTACCCATAAACGTCGCCCGCATATCCGTAAAACGACTTTCAAGCCTGATAGGTTTTTTCGGCGGAAGTTCGGGGATTTTCAGTCCGCTCATTTCCTCGAAAATTTTATCGCTTATTTGCAAATCGCCTTCGCAATATGCCGCATTTACCGCTTCGGAATAGGGCGTTTGGGCTTCATCACCCACTACCGTTACCGTTTGACTTAATTTTACCGTTTGACAGTCCGAACAGAGCTGTAAATCGTATTCGCCGTCCTCTAAAACCCAGCGGTTTTCCTTTATATTCCAATATCTTAAATCGTCTTTCTTCACGACAATTTCAATCTTCTTGCTCTCGCCCGCTTTTAAATAAACTTTTGCAAAGCCTTTCAATTCCTTTATCGGCTTGAACACTCCTTGCGGGGCTTTGTCGTATAGCTGCACGATTTCCGCACCGTCATACTTTCCGTTATTTACGATTTCGCACGATACTTTGTATTCGGAATCGGTTTCTTCAACCTGCATATCCCGATAATCGAAAGTCGTATAGGAAAGACCGTAACCGAACGGATACCTTACTTCTTTGTTTGCCGTGAGATAATAACGATAACCGACGAAAATGCTCTCTTTATAAATTTCGTTTACAGTCTTTGAAAAATCCTTTCCAAACGGCACGTCCGCATAACTCTTTACCCAAGTTTCGGCAAGTTTACCGCAAGGCGATTTTACGCCGAAAAGTAAGTTGTACGTTGTCGTTCCGCCGTTCTGCCCCGGCAAGTACATATTAAGAATTGCACTCACACTATCCGCAAACGGTAATTCCATAGGCGAACCGCCGTACAGCACGACGACTACCTTTTTGCCCGCCTTTATAAGTGCGTCTATTACGGCAAGTTGATTTTCGGGCAGCTTCATATTTTCCCTGTCGCCGCCCTCGCTCTCAACATAATCCGTAAGCCCCGCAAAAACGAGAACTTTATCATATCCCTTTGCTTTTGCCACGGCTTCCGCTATGAACTTATCATCGGCTTCGAGCTTGTTTTCTGCATATCCACGACAGAATTTATACGTTACCTTTTGCTTATCAAACGCCGTTTTAGGCGTAGTCAAAAACGTGGGATTTATCATTGAACTACCCGCACCCTGATAACGCATTTTATCAAATAAATCCCCGACCACAAGAATCCTCTCGCTTTTATCAAGCGGCAATACGCCGTCGTTTTTTAACAACACAGCGCAATCTTCCGCAATCTCGGCGGCAAGCGCATTGTGCGCTTCCCAATCGACGTCAACGCCTTTCGGATTTTTTTCATAACGCTGAACAAGGCGCAGGACATTTTCCACCGCCTTATCTAATTCTTCTGTTTTTAGTGTTCCGTCTTTTACGCTGTCGATTATCCACTTACGGCAAATTGCGGTGTCGCCCGGCATTTCCAAATCAAGCCCTGCAGCTACCCCTTTTACTCTGTCGTGAGTTGCACCCCAATCGGACATAACCACGCCGTCAAAACCCCACTCTTTGCGAAGTGCGTCTGTAAGCAACCATTTATTTTCACAACAATATTCGCCGTTGATTTTATTGTAAGCGCACATCATTGTGTGCGGTTTGCTTTCCTTAACGATAATTTCAAAGACTTTAAGATAGATTTCGCGTATGGCTCTCATATCGCATACGGAATCCCCCATAAAACGGAAATTCTCGGCATTGTTAAGTGCAAAGTGCTTTACAGAAACGCCGCAACCTTTCGCCTGAACGCCGTTTACTTCTGCCGCACCCATTTTACCGGCTAATAGCGGATCTTCCGAAAAATATTCGAAGTTGCGCCCGCATAACGGATTGCGCTTGATACATACGCCCGGACCAAGCAATACGTTTACGCCGTAATGCAACGCCTCTTCCGCTATCGCTTCGCCCATTTTATACAAGTTATCTTCGTTCCAGCCGCAAGCGGTAAGCGCGGCAGTCGGAAAAGCCGTTGCAGGCTCGCTTCCTGCAACACCGTTATCGCCGCCACTATTTTGCACTCTTAATCCGTGCGGACCGTCGGACATACGGATTTGCGGAATACCTAATCTCGGCACGGGATTCGTGAACATAAAATCCGTACCCGCTGCCAACGCCGCCTTTTCTTCCGTCGTTAATTCCTGCAAAAGTTTCAAAATATCGTCCATTGTGATACTCCTTTTCATCTTGCAGAAAAATTATAACATATTATTTATTCTTTTGCTTGCATAATTGTTCGTTTTCGCGTATAATTGTAT
>CAKQDN010000039.1 GCA_934229275.1 uncultured Clostridia bacterium
GTAGAACACCTTTCTGACGCTCTTTTCACTGTCACACATGACGGTGTAGAAGTGCGATTCTGAATCCGTAACGCCGTTTCCGATGCTGACGCCGCATAAGGAGTCTGCGTCGTAATGGTAGTAGAAGGGCGAACCGTCCGAACAGATCTCGCCGATGACTTTCGTGCCGTCGAGTATGTAACGAATAGTACCTTTGGGACTACTTTTGGAGATACGAGCGCCGTTTCTGTCGTAAGTGAAAGTGACGTTGTTGTATTTTTCGAGCAGATTACCTCGCGTCCACGTCATATTGGTAGCCTTGGTTTCCGCGTCGGCAGGGCTGGAGGCGTTTATCTTATACCTTACGGGATTGTGTAACTTGTCGTAAGTGAAGTAGTAGGTCTTTGCCGGGGTATCTTGCAAAACAAGTTAGTAAAAAAATAACGGGCAGATATAAAATATCTGCCCGCACATGCAATTAAACTTTTAATGATTAATTGTCGGTAAAGATTTCTTTCAGGAAACCACATGTGTAAATTTTTCCACAAAAATCCCTCATTTGATTTAACATATCTCAGCAAGCATGTTTTTTAATTTTATACTATCAAAATTTTTATTATCTTGTTGTGTGTATAAAAACAAAGAACATCCGTCAACACCCAAATTAATGCTTTCAATTATAATTGAGTCTTTTGCCAAAAGTCTATCTTTTATTTTCGATTCAGGATTTATGACAGAAACTCCTTTGTTAAACATGTCCGAAATTGTCTTCTCTTGTGCTAGAACAATAATCGGGTTGGTTATTTTAAATAGATTACAGATTTCTGTATCTTCAACCGATGTGTATCCTATCAGAATAGATTTTCCGTCTTCGAAAAAAACGAATTCCTTACATGGACAGCTAAACAAACTATTCTTTGTCAATAAATTACCACATAAACCTTTCCGTTTCTCCACGCAATTAAATTTACCTATCTTTGAGATAAAGTTAATTACATATAGTTTAAGGTTATCATTATAAAATCTTTTTAATGCACATATGATTTTCTCAAAGTTATTAAAGATTTCAGTATGCTTATCACTCTCCATAGATGTGCAGCAAATTCCTTTCGTTTTAACGCTGACACTATGTGGGTAACCATTATATGTTGTGTCAATATAATCCATGTTTTATTACCTCTTTCAATTATGGGAATAAATAATGCCACTTACTTCCTAAGACATTAAAATGTGGACCTATTCCACCTTTCGCATGTCCTGCGGCATGCTCCATTATTTGAACAGTATTTCGGCCTTCTCCAAATATATATGTACGCCCAGTTAAAGGTCGACCAAGCTTATCCACGCTTTGAATAACTTTTGTCGGTTGTTCACACATGGGTATACCTGCATCTCTTTTAGCTGCTCTAAATGCAGAATTTCTACTTTCATGCTCAGAATAATACTTAGCATCGCCAGAAACACATTCATTATGAACGAGTATGGGATTGTTTCCAACATAATATGTATGGAAGTCCTCGACCTCAAAGTTATATGTAATTTCGGGAGTAGATAATTTTTCAACGACGATCGACTGTATTTTAGCACAATTTCCCTGCGATGTCAATAGCAAATCCGTAAGACGTAAATCTTTTGCGTGCTTGAAACCTACGCCCACAACATAGAAGGGGTGCAGAGGAGTGCAAACAATCTCTTCTCCGTCCACGGTAAGGTGGTACCACTTATCCGTAGTGTTGCGGAAGACTCGGGCGACTTTTTTGTATTGCATATCGCCGGACTGCTCATCGTAAGCAAGAACTTCATCTCCGGGTTCAATATTCTCGATTGCCTTTTTACCTTCCTTGGCAAGAACGAGCGTGCCTGCAATGAAACAAGCCGGGTTATTCGCCCAGGAAATTGCTCCGGAAATAGCACCGGAAATCGCGCCGGACATAAAGCCTTCGGCGGCACCGTCAAGCACCGACGTCCAAAAGTCCTCGTGGTTTATTAGTGCGAATATGCCGGATAGAAGCGCTCCGGACAAAGCCCCTATAACCGCACCTTGAATTGCACCCGTAAGCATTGTTCCGAACAGACATGACGCGGCTCCGCTTGTGGCAACGGTAAGCACGAGCAAGATGACTATAACAGCCACGCCTATAAGCGCTTTAATCCACCAGGCGGCGTTGTTCCACCAGGCAAAGACTTTATCCCACCAGGTTTTTAACTTGACGTTGGAATACGGCACGAGTTCAACGTCGCTGTCTATAGTAGCGTCGTCGCCTGCGCTCATGACCTGATTGTTGCCTGCATAAACGTAGCCGTTAATTCCGCCGGGAGCGTCAATACCGTCCATAAAATCGGTTTTGGTTCGCCGACAAGGTCAATATTATTGCAACATACTACGGTTTGCCGATGGTAGAGACATACGAAATAATAGCAAAAGAGTTTAACCGAAATCGTTCTTGTTTAGAACGTGCTTAACCGATCTCGATACGGATGAATTTGAATATTTGGCGCAGAAGATGTTCGGCAGTTATATAATGCAGAAGATGTCCGGCAGTTATATAATAAAGATAGGCACGGTAAAACTCACCTGTCAAAACTTCATTGCGTTAACTTTCGGGATAATACGCATCGCCTGCGACATAGGCGAGCACCCATGCCCTCCGCAAGACAGGCAGCCTAAATGGCTTTTTGACGGAGCGATCCGAAACGAAGGCTCGACCGATAGCGTAAAACGAACGCGGCATCGGCGCAATATAAGAAGAGGTACTTTGCGAGACTAAAACAAGTGTCTAAATGACGCTTTTAATATCAAATTCAAGTGCCATATTTTTCCTACAATAGAAAAACGAGGATAGTTTCACCTTGGAAGGCGACGTGGTATGAAAAGTTGTCTAAAACAACATGATAATTTGGCAAACTATTTGCAAGATACAATCAAATAGTATATAATATAACCAACGAAAGAAAACTTGAACGTAGGTGTTTATCGGATAGCAACGAACAAACACAAGAAGTCATTATTTTTCATGTGTTCTATTGCGGGCGAATTATAAACGAATTGCTCGATAAATAGTAATGGGCAATAAGAATAATATTAAGATGACATTTTTGGAGGTCGTAAATACATGTTTAAAAAGAGATTATCTATGATTATTTGCGCGGTGCTTTTAGCGATAACTTGCATCGGATTGGTTGCGTGCGTAAATGACGACGGTGGCGAAGGAACTCAAATACCGCTCCACGACAGCACGAAATGGTTTACCGAAGAAGAACTGTCGGCGAAAGGACTCGCCGGATTGACTGCGCCGACGGGTTTGTCCGGGGAGATGAAATCAAGCGATGCATGGTTTAAGGACGGATACTCGTTTTCGCAGGTTTGTCCTGACGAAGAGACGTTCAAGGCGAATGCAGAAACATATTTTTCGTATTTAAAAACGCATTATGACGGTATGTTCGGCAAACCGAGATTCGAAAAATACGGCATGGATACAAACGAAAATTGGTATATCATTGAACAAAAGGAGGATTTATCCGACTATTTCGATGATAATCCGAGCAAATTGTATAAGTTCTATTATGTAAGGGATAACACTTTGGATGACGGCTATTTTGCAAAAGGATCGGTCTGGATTTTTGAAATTCGCTATGAATTCGATACCGATTCCGATGTATACAAATTCAAATTGTTTATTGAAAGCGCTGACTCATCACCTAACGGAGTTTTCAAGAACTATTACAAAATGAGATAAATCCAATATAATATCGGTGGAGCAACGGACATCGGCAAAACAACAATCGTTCAATGCGGCGCTTATGAAAACATAATTTTTTGCCGTGCGATACATTATCCATCATCCACATCGATAATAAGAGTAACCTTATAAGCAAACGACCGACTGTGTTTGCAAGAGTACGGTTGGTCGCTTTTTCGTTGATTAAGGCAGTGAAAATCATATGTCCTTATCGTGCAAAAATCCTTTTTTGCAATCGTTAAAGGTTTACGGTTTTCCAAAGAGAGAGTAATAAATCGCTACGGCGATATGCGAAGAAACAAAAAAGGTAAATTGTCACAAAAACGACAATTTATCACTGTTTTTGAACTGCAAATTTTTGCCGTTGACTTCCGCTTTTCACTGTGCTACAAACGCACTCGAAAGGCGATAAATCGGACGGCAAAAAAATAGCAGATATCGGACGCTCGACACCTGCTAAAAGATAATTATTCGATTATATACGTTGTGATTAAAACTTAAATCTAACGCCAGAAAAGTCTCTTGTAAAGAAAAAAGCGAACCCCATTTTTATATCAGAGTTCGTTTTTTTCATCTGTGGTGGAGCACGTCAAACCTAAAACGAATTTTATAGCCAATCGTTTTAGTCTTAAATAATATTATTTTTCTTCATCTTCGGTTAAAAGCGTAATTTCACGCAACTTTTCTTCGAGTAATTTTTTATCGGGAAGTTGCAAGGTGTAATCGGCGACCATTGTAGGCGACAGGCTGCGACTTAATGCATATTCTACGACAGCATCGTCTTTCGATGCACAAAGATTTACGCCTACGCTCGGATTTTCGTTCGGTTTTTTAACGTCGCGATCGAGCGCTTCGAGATAAAAATTGATTTGTCCTATATGTTCGGGCTTGAATTTACCTATTTTCAATTCTATCGGCACAAGACAGGAAAGAGCGCGATTATAAAACAACAAATCAATGTAAAAATCTTGTCCGCCGACCTGAACGCGATATTCCTCTCCGACAAAAGTAAAATCTTTGCCAAACTCTAATATAAACTTCTTCAGATTGCCGATGATTGCCTTTTTAAGATTATTTTCGGAATATTGTTCGGGCAAGTCGAGAAATTCGAGGACGTAAGAATCGAGAATACTTTCGCGAGCGGCGGCAGGAACGCTTTTCGGCAAAGCCTTTTTAGAGGAAAGCATATATCGCTGATACAATGCGCTATCCATTTGCCTTTCAAGTTCACGGTAAGAATATCTCTCTTTGATGCACGCCTGCATATAAAAATGCCGTTCTTCCGCTGATTTCGCTCCGGACATTATAAGTAAATGGTTAGACCAATTTATTTGTGTCAGCAGTGTTGACACAAATTCATCGTCCTTATAAAGTTCGTAAAACTGCTTCATTCTATAAAGCCCGCGACGATTAAAACCTTTGATATCCGGATTTGCTTTTGCAATATACGCGGCAACTTCGTCAACGACTTTATCTCCGAAAGACGAGTTTTCGCAAAGTTCGGACAAATATTTGCCGATTTGCCAATACATATTGATCATTTCGGCATTTACGGCTTTTAACGCGCGGTTTTTTTGATTGTTCGATGATATTTATAATGTATTTAAAGTTGTTTTGACTTACGATTTGAGTCATAATGCACCTCTTGATGCGAAATTCATTTATTATTTTTACACAGGCGATTGCGGGTAGATATTGCCGCGCGTAATTTTGCCGTAAACTCTGCTGAGGATTGAATATCTCCGCTCAATAAGCAATCTCTTATTTGTTCAATAAGATTTATAATATCGTTTTCGATATCGTGCATTTCCGAACTTGAAACAGGGTCTGCAAAACGAAAATCGTCGGCAATCGCTTTTAATTCTTGTTTTAACTCGCTGTCGTTACATAAGTCGGATAGTTCGTAAAGCGAATTGTTTATCGTTTTATACGTCAAAGTGGAATCTATTTTTGCGGACTCTTTTGCAAATTTTTTCGTTCTGTTAAGAAAAAATAATG
This sequence comes from uncultured Clostridia bacterium, assembly GCA_934229275.1. Taxonomy (GTDB): domain Bacteria; phylum Bacillota; class Clostridia; order Christensenellales; family Pumilibacteraceae; genus Neoclostridium. The sequence continues at coordinate 5,718 of CAKQDN010000039.1, forward strand.
CGACAAAATAAACCGCGAACAATATAACTGCAACAAAAACAGAAATAAGTGCAGGAATTTTGCAAATGCTTGCGATTATGCAGTAAACAGTCTGGATAAGCGCATAAATAATGCTTACCAAGACGGTTTTATTTCTCAATAAATCTTTCATTTTTATGCCTTTTCGCTTCCGCAATCGGGGCAAAATCTCGAAGTGATATCCTTTTTACCGCAATTCGGACAAGTCCATGTTACGGTGACTTCAGGCTTTTTAATTCCGCAATCGGGGCAGAAATTACTTGTTATCCCTGATTTTCCGCAAACGGGACAAGTCCAGCCAACATTTTCTTCCGTAGGTTTAATTCCTGCCATTTCGTTTACGTCATCCATAATGGGTTTCATTGCGTCTTTTGTCATTTTGGAAACCGCGCCGACCGTTCCGAGAGCAACGCCTAAACTTGCAACTTGACCAACGGCATTCATCGCTCCGCCGTCGCCTCCAAGTGCGCCGTTCAACGTTGCATTTTGAGCCACAATACGCGAAGTTTCGTCTTTATAAGTGTAGCCTTTGGCTTTCATTTCGTCGGCTTCTGCCATAGCCTTTGCGCGGTAACCTTCAGCCTCTGCCATAGCCATGACTTTATATGCTTCCGCATCGGCTTCGGCTTTCATCTTCAACGTATCGACGTAACCCTGCGAATCGACGACTTTCACTTTCGCATCGGTTTCGTGTTCGATAATGATTCTATCCTGTCTTGCTTTCGCTTCGGCCGCCTTGATTTCTTCGTCGCGAACGCGCAAAGTTTTTTCGGCGTATTGCTGTTTCAAACGCTGATAGTTTGGATCGTCATCGGGGAGAATAATCGTTGTAATAAAGAATTGCGGCATATACAAACCGTACTCGGCAAGAACTTCGTTGATAACGTCTTTCATTCTTTCGGAAATCAAATCTATGTATTGGTCGATAGTTATTACACTGATTTTGCTGTTCACTATAATGCGTGCAAGGTTGGATTTTACCTTGTTCATTACGAGCGATTTGAATTTTCCGGACATATATTCCGTACCGTAACCTTCTGCGCCCATAACGTCGTCTTGACCGAAAGATTTTTCCGTGCCGACGAGTTTTATGAGCAGTTTACGAGAATCGGCAACCACCATATTAAACGTTCCGCATGCTCCGATTTCGACGTAAATATTGGATTCGGGGTCCAAAAGGCGCACTTTGTTGTCCGTTCCCCATTTGATATTCATCTGCGTGGTTTTGTTCACGAAATAAATTTCGGAGTGCAGAACCTGATTCGGGTCGTCGGACTTATATAAGTCTTCGAGGAGGGGGAGGTTGCTCTCGGACAGAGTGTAGCGCCCTGCGCCGAACGTGTCGTATGCTCTGCCGTCCTTAAAGAAAATCGCTTCCTGCGACTCGTGAACGATAAGTTGTGTGCCGCAGTTGAAATCTTCTATCGGGTGCTTATACACGAAAACGTTATTCGCTCCGTCATATTTGATAACGGATGCCTGACCGAGTTTTTTCGCTTCTTCTTTTTTAATAAGCGCCTGCACGTCGATTTTGTCGCCGCACATAGGACATGTGGCAACGGAATCGTTTTTATTGACCGTGATTTTGCAACTACAAGTGGGGCAAGTAAGGCTTGTGCTTGCGATTAAATCCTCTTTTTTGTTGATGAGTTCGCCGCAGACCGGGCATCTTGCCTCGTAGTCGGTCGAATCGTACGTTACCGAATTGCCGCAATGCGGACAGACTTTGGTCTGAATACTTTCCGCAGCCAGGTCGATTTTATAACCGCAGCCGCACTTCAGTGTTTTGGATTGAAAAAATCCCACCTTTGCTTCGTGATAAGTGCCGCATTTCGGGCATTTAATCAAAATTTTCTTTGCCATTTTATTTTTCCTCCGGATTAGTTGTTTTAAAGTTGGTTAGCAAATTAAATATATTTGTTAAGTCATCGTAATATAAACTCGCAAAAAAGCATAGTTCGTCATTTTTATTTGTATTCCATAAAAAATAATGCTTTCGTTTTCGTGAAAAATTGCCATGAGCAAACGCGTTTCTTAGTCGTATATATAATGAATCAATTTCAGCAAAATCACCCTTAACCAAAAATACAAGTTTTTCATTTGGATCTAAAGATTTATTTATGAGAGACCAAATTGCTTGGTCTAAAATAGGCGTCGTTTCGTAATACAAGTAAGTTTTCTTTTTAATTAAATTTAGCTTACGCAATATTCTACCTTTTAAGTTTTTGTAGATGAAATCTGCTGTGATCCCATAATCATGAAATTTCTTGGCGCATTTCGGGCCTTTTTTAGACGGGCAATTAGCGACGTATAACCATAACAATTCTTTGATTTCTTTTTTTGCTGTATTATTTTCACAAGACAAAGAATAATTACTTAAATTGTCTATAAGGTTTTTCGTATTATTAAAATTTAAAATTTTATTATTATTTTTTGACATCTTTTTCTCAGTTATTTCTAATCGTTAACTTTTGTGCATCTGTTGACTTAGACAACACAAACAAAAACCTGAATCCTCCATTTTTAGACATAATACGAATGAAGGTGTCCCAAGTTGTATATTTTTGTAGAGAATATCCCATAAATTTACCTCCTTAATTGGGGACGAGAGGAGGAGTAATCCCACTCGTTGCCCCAATTTGCTTTGCAGTATTCAAGCATTTCGGCTTCGGTTGCAATAGTACCGTCTTCATTAACAGCCGCACCGACGGTCGTATATTTTGTTAAAACTTGCGATCCACTGCGATAACAGTCGGTTATCGTTCCTGCGTTATTACCCACCAACCCACCATTGCGGCTATAAGATTCGCTGCTACCTTTTGCCGTAACGTTTCCGTAAGCAAGACAACCGATTATTTTACCTTTGTTGTTACCAACAAGTCCTCCTGCATATGCTATTGAATCGCTGCTTATAATTTTGATATTTCCACTTGCAAAAGAGTTTCTGATTATGGCTGTAGATTCCGTATATCCGACAAGTCCGCCGGCATAAACCATATTTTTGACGTTAACGTTAATTATTGCTTTGGAGTAACAATTTTCAATCAAACCCGAAACATAACCCGCAATTGAACCAACGTATGCGCTCGCTCCGGATGTAATCGGCGCTATTGTCCCTGAATCTATACCAAGATTCATAACCGTGCCGGTAACGTAACCAAACAGTCCGACATACTGCAAATCGTCATTGATAGACAAGTTATAGATCTTTTTCCCGTTTCCGTTGAATACTCCGGCAAAAGGATGTTGCTTATTACCGATAGGCGTCCAACTCTTGTTGTTTAAATTGATGTCAACGTTAAGCGTAAAATATTTTCCCGAGTAGCCTTCTCCGGAATTTACGGAGGTTACAAGATATGCAAGGTCTGCCGCGCTATTGAGCCTATAAGGATCCGCGACTGTTCCGCTTCCAAGGAAGGATGTGCTTACGTCGGTTCCGTTCCAATAGGAAAATTTGGGAACATGGTTTTGCTTTACAGTTGCTTTGCAGTTTTGGAAGGCGTAATTGCCTATGTTTGTAACGGTGGTAGGAATCGTAATTGTTTTAAGAAAGTTGCAATTATTAAATGCTGCGACAGGAATTGTAGTCTGCACTGTAATCGTTACGTTATTGATTGTTGTGGGAATGTAGTAATAGTAAGAATTGTACCAATAATTTGCGCCAAAATAGTAATAGTATCCGTCTGCACAAGTATATTGCCATACTGAATTTTCAGAAGAAGAATATTTTTGATTATAGTATTCATTTCCTGCCAGAGAAGCAGAACAGGAATCCCCTTTTAATACCTGATAATCAAAGATATATCCGAATACGGCATTATAGTAAGTTGCATTAGTGCTTTGTCCTATAAACGGGAGCGTAATATTTTCGATTGTGTTGCATCCTTTGAATGCACCGAGTCCAATACTGGTTACTGTATCCGGAACAACGATTTTAGTAATTAATTTAAGGTTTTGGAATGCATATTCACCAATCATAGTAATGTTTTCGGGAAGAATCATTTCACCGTCAATGCTACTATTAATTTTTGTAACAGAAATACAGTCAGAAAAAGCATATGCAGCGATGTTTGTCATGTTTGTAGGAAGTACAACTTCAGTCACTGCATTGCAATTCTTGAAAGTGTACTGTTTTATTTCGGGAATATTTGTAGGAATGTTGAACAAACCGTCGGTTGTACTGTTCAAACGCTTTAATACAATGCAATCCTGAAAGGAACATTCGCCGATACTCGATACATTTGCAGGAACTGTAATCGACTCTATGAAACTGCAACCATTAAATGCCGCGGTTGGGATTTCGGTTTGCGCCGTTATCGTTACGTTCTTGATTGTGGACGGTATATAGTAATAGTACGAACCCGCATAATACGAGCCTCCGCCATAAGTACTATGATAGTAATTTTGGCAGGTATATTGCCATACTGCGCCTGATACATCACTGTATTTTATATTGATAAAAACTTCGCTTTTTGTTCCACTGCTTTTACCGCCTTCTTGCTGAGTGAAATCAAATATATAACCGAATACTGCCTTATAATAGGTCGCATTGAGGCTTTCACCAACGAATGGTAAAGTTATATCGATTATCGATTCGCACCCCTTAAACGCGCCTTTGCCAATACTTGTCACAGTATCGGGAATAACAACCTTTGTAATATCGGTTTTATATTCGAATGCAGAGGCTTTTATTTCCGTAACAGGCTTATCGCCTATGTAGGACGGAATCCATAACGTTTCGCCGTTGCCGTAGAAACCGCTTATTGTGAGGGGAGAAGATCCGCTGTAAGTAAATTCACAAACCTTGTTTTCTTCACGCCACCAAGCGTAAACGGTAATATCGTTAAGCGGCATTTTTTGTAGCGTAAACTCGGTTGCCTGCGTTTCATCGGTAAACCAACCGCCGAAAGTAAAACTTTCACGAGTACACGACGGTAAAGCAATCGTCTGTTCATATTTGTAGGTCTGTGTATTTACAGATTGACCGCCATTGGTTACAAAAGCGATAGTGTGAGTAATTCTCTTGTAATGATAGTTTACGACGCGGCTTCCGTCGGCATCGATATTTACCGTCTGAGCGGCAGGGGAAATAAACCCGATGTACGATATTACTTCAGGTGTGATATTCGTATCAGAAGTGCCGTGCAAAACATTCGTCTTAATCACGGTATTATTGCTATCGTCTGCGTTTTCCAGACAATAATTTACCGTGTATTTCGTATCGTTTCTTGCCGTCCACTTCGCGGTAAGCGTAATAGCCTTGGGCGTTTTCCATATACCGTTTTTGTATTCGGTATTTCCGTTGAACCAGCCCGAAAAATCGTAGCCGACACGGGTGGGAACGGGTAATTCAAACTCGGAATCGTAAGTTGCCGTTTTTTCGGAAGGCGTAACGGAACCTATTCCGGCGTCGAACGACACGAGATAATCGTTTGCCTTGTAATTAGCGGTAAACGATTTGTCTTCGATTTCGCCCGATACGGTAACCGTCAACTGCGGTACGGATTGTCCGCTAAAAGTCCAACCGATGAACGTATAACCGACTTTTGTCGGATTGTTAAGGGTAAACGTATCGTCCACGGTATAGGTGGATCTGTTACTTGCTGTTCCGCCGTTCAAATTATAGGAAATATTATAAGTTATGACTGTCCATTTTGCGGTAAGAGTTACGTCGCTCGGAGTTTTCCAAACCCCGCTTTCACACTTTTCGTCACCATTGTACCAACCGTTGAAAATATAGCCTTTTTTGCTTATGGTCGGGAGCGTAAAATCGGAATCGAAAGTAGCGGTTTTATCTTCAACTTTGCTTCCGCCGTTCTCGTTAAACTTAACCGAATACTCGTTAGCGTGCCATTTTGCATATAAATCTATATTGCCGATGGAACCGGTTTTAATGTTGATTTTTTGCTTGCTTAATTCGTTATCGGTGAACCATCCGTCAAACGTATAACCGACTTTTGCCGCAGGTAAAAGCGTTATTATGTCGCTTTCAACGTCATGGCCGGATGGATTTGCTTCATTGTTGGTCGCACCGTCGAGGTTATGATAAGATATAGTATACGGTATTTTATTCCATTTTGCTTTTAACGTTACGTTCTTGTCGAACTTCCAGACGCCGTTGTCTACTTGTGTGTTGCCGTCATACCATCCGTCAAACGTGTAACCTTCTTTTTCGGGGAGCGGTAAGGTGTAGTTTGCATCGAAGTCGACCGTAAGAGTATTTTTATTCACTGTACCTCCGTCGGTATCGAAAGTGACGGTGTAGGTTTTTGCCTGCCAGTTGGCGGTATATTCTTTGTTTCCGATTTCCTTGTTTATCGTTACGGATAAAGAGGGAGTGGATTGTCCTTCGTAAGTCCAACCGAGGAAGGTGTAACCCGTTTTTACGGGATTATTCAACGTAAACGAATCCTCGACGGTGTAGGTTGCTTTATTGCTTGCATTGCCTCCGTCAAGGTTATATTTAATAGAATAATTAATAATTTCCCATTTCGCGATAAGGGTAACGTTGCTTGAGGTTTTCCATATGCCGCTGTCGAACCTTATTCCTTTTGCGTTGAACCATCCTTTGAATTCGTAGCCGAATCGGCTTGCAGAGGCAAGGACGTGGTTTTCGTCGAACGTAACCGTTGTTGACTGTTCGCTCGATTCTCCGCCGTTTGCGTTATAGGTAATCGTGTATGAATTTGCTTGCCAGTTAGCGCTGTATTTTCTGTTGCCGTAAGACCCCGACTTAATCATAACGGACGTAGACGTACCGTCAATATCGGTGCCGGCCCAGCCGATAAAAGTATAACCGACTCTTGTGGGGTTGACGATGGTAATGTCTTTGGTCTGTGCGTCATAGCCGTTCGGATTGTAGCCGCTTGCCTGACCGCCGTTTAAATCGTATTCGATGGAGTAGCGTTTTGTAGCCCATTCGGCATTAAAAGTCAGCGTTACCGAAATCGAGCCGACAGAAACGTTCGGTTTGCTTTCGGTCAGATTCCATTTTATAAAAGTATAGCCGTTTCTTTGCGGAATATCGAGTCCCGAAAAATCGTCTATAGAGCGGTAAACGCGAGTGTTCGATTTATCTTGCGATGTTTTTGAAGCACTTTGCGAAGATATACTTAAAGTCTGAACGCTTTCCGTCGAATTGAAATTTCCGCCCTCGGTCGCGTAGTTAATCGTAACGGTTGCGCCGCTTTCAAGCATTTCTTTTATGGCGTCGTCATAACTTCCGTTCGTTACGTTTTTTGTATTTTGCAAAGCCTTTATGAAGCGAATTTTATTTCCGGAATCTTTATAATCGCCCAGATCTTCATAGCCGCTCAATGCTTCTTCGTATTTTCCGTTATTGACAAGCGCGTCGGCGTTTTTCAATTTCGTCGTAGGAACGATAACGGTAAAGGTAACGACCATCACCGCGGTGAGAACCACGGCAACGATTGCCGAGACGATAGAGATTTTCTTTATCTTTTTGTTTCTTTTAACCCTTGCTATTTCTTTCTCACGGGCAATACGTTCTTGTTCTTCGCGATCTTTTTTCGCCTTTTCCTGCAATGCCTCGATTTTTGTAAGGCTTTCCTGAATTTTATTTTTGCTGTCACGCCAATTCTCGATTGATTTAAATTCGGGAATGCCCGCCTTAATCGTTTCGATATCGTTACTTTCGTATTTTTCGAGTGCGGAAGAATAAATTTTATCTTTCTTTGCGATTTCGCATAGTTCGGGGATTTTTGCAAGAAGTTCCGTGCTGTCTTTATAATCGGAGATACCCGTAAGAAGTGTTGCTGCTTGCTTTATTTTCTCGGCGTCTTTTGAGTTTATAAGGGCAAGAGCGTCGGCATAAATTTTGCTTTTGCGTAAATCTTCTGATTTTTCATAACATTGCTTTGCTTTTGCTGCAGAATCTTTCCATGACGAAATGGCGGAAAACTTGTTTTTCGCCTCGTTGTAATCTTCCGCAGTATTGGCTCTTTTCATAAGCGATACCGCTTCCGAGTATAACCCGTCCAATCTGCGAGTTTCTATTTTATCCGAAATCTTTTTAAGGTAGCCGTCAAGTTCTTGTTTTAACTCGTCGTCGGCAAAACGGTAAGCCTTCTTAAAATTACCGTTAAGATTGAATTGCTCAGCCTGATCGCCCAATTGTTCGCGACAGCATACCTTTAAGTCAATCATCAATTTTCCGACGTATGCTTCAGCATTTTCGGGGTTG
>CAKQDN010000040.1 GCA_934229275.1 uncultured Clostridia bacterium
CGAATACCCGGCTCTTGAAAGAGTGCGATAAAATTCGCAGGTGAATTTACTGTCGCCGAGAATTTTTTTCGCCTGATCAAGACTTCTCGGGCAGACCGAAAACTCTATGCCGCGGAAAGTATCGCCGCGATTTATTCCGTATGCTTCGACGGTATTATTCGTTCCCGCGATTTTAACGAGGTACGACGCCACGACGCCGAGGTCGGAACCGAGTTCCGCTCCCGAACTTTGCAGATAAAGCGGCGTGCTTGACTTGTCGGTCGCTGCCGTTTCGCGAGCAAAATAATCGTAAGGGATCGCGGACGAGCGCGGATAAAGCAGGCTGTCTTCCACATGCGTGGACGAAACGTCCTCGTCGATCAGCAGGAAATAGGTATGCGACGCGCTTTCGAGCCGCTCGGTGACGGTAGAAAAACCGTTCTTTTTGCTTATTTTGATACCGGCGTCGCCCCAAGTGCAGTCAACGACGTACCACTCTCCGTCCAAAAGCACTTTGTTCCAGGCGTGGCCGCCCTTATCCGAGCCGCTGCCGGCGTAACCGGTTACGCGCACCGCTTTGACGTTTGCCATGTTACACAAAAACGCATACGTCTTGCTCATAGCGTCACAAACGCCGTACGTTTTGCCGCTTTTTTCGTTGCTTTCGATAAGCACGCTTTCCATATAAAACGACGCGGATTTTACCGACTGCTCGATTCCGAGGTCCGTGACGCCGCCGTCGTATGTGTTCTTATTCATGATATACTCGTATATGGCGCGGGCGATTTCCTCGTCGGACATTTCCTCGCATACGATGCTGCCGAGTACTTTTTTCGCGTACTCGTACACTTTTTCGGCAGACGTGCCGACCGCAGGGACGGGAATGTAGCCCTTTTCCGCCACTCTGTACATCTGATCGGTGGTCGAAACGGTGATTTTGCCGTTTTTCGCCGCCGAGAAATAGTTGATCTCCGTGCCGACGCGATAGTTTACGGGAAGCGCGTCCAGTGAGTCGTAGTGGTACTTCTGATTATACGACGAGCGCACCGAAGGCGTATTAACCGTGTAGAATTCTATAGTGACGGTCGCCGTTTTTCCGTCCGCCGAACCGCCTATGTTGTACGAGCCGGTTATACCCGAATATTCGAACGCGCGCGAGAGAAGATCGTCGTAATCGCCGTAGTCGAACGCCATATAAACGCGTTCCGTCCAGCGAGTGGACTTGACGCCTATGGGCTGCTTGCGAAAGTACATCATATAGTCGAAGAAATCGAAAAATTCTTCCTCGTCGCTTATATACGAATTGCCGTACACATACTTCTTTTTAAGGTAGTATTTTTCAAGATCGCCTACTTCTTCGACCGAAGCCCACGCCGCTTCGCCGGAAGAAAAGTTCTCGTTCGCGACCGCTTTTACTTCTATTTTATATGGTTTTTCATCATCGAGCGACAAAACGGCTTCGTGACTGTCGGTTATAACCGTTTTTACAGTGTTTTCGCCGTCGAAAGCGGTGACGCGGTATTTTACTCCGTTCGATCCGTTCCACTTGACCGTAAGGTCCGGATAAGCGTCGTCGTAACTTGCGGTAACGTCGGATGCAGCCGCCTCTCCCTTTACGGTCATATTAACGACTGCGGAAGATTTATCTCCGCAAACGGCGTACACCTCGAAAACGTCTGCCTTTTGCGCTTTGAATTCAAACGTTTCGCCCTCGTGCATAAACTCGCCGTTTACATACCATTCGGCGTACTCGAACTCTTTTTCGAGCGAAAAAACGGCGGTTTCGCCCTTTTGAATCGTTTTATCGTTTACCGTTATCACGGGCGACGGAATTTCGCCTTCGACGTAGCCTGCGAGCGCGGACGCGGTTATTTTTTTGCCGTCAGACACTATGCTTGCGGTTATTTCATGCACGCCTGCGGACTTCTTGTAAAGCGTGAGCGGATTGCCCGTAAAAGAAACCGCGGAGCCGTCCACTTTCCACTCTATTTTATACGAGGAAGCCGAACGCGCTCCGTCGTCGAGCGAAAGATATGCGTCTACGGAATAGGGGCTGCCGAGCGGCAAAATTCTGCCGAGCGGAAACACGAGTTCCGCTTTGTGCGCGGTTTCGGTTACTGTGACGTCGAGATACGCTTTATAGCCTTGAGCCGTAGTGAGCGTGACGCGCGTTTTACCCGCGCTGCGAGCGGTTACCGTTTTGCCTGCCGCTCCGACCACGGTGGAATCGGACGACGAAAGCGAAAATCCGATTTCCGACGGAGAAACGTTTTCGCTAAGGTCCGCAAACCTTAAATCTTCGTGCGTGAAAGTGCGTGTTTCGCCCTTTTCGATAGTCAGCGTACTCGTGTCGAAGTACACCGAATAGCCCGACTTAAGATCGCCGATAAGCGAGTCGAGCGAGCCGCAGCCGAAAAACGGTAACGTCAAAGCGACGACCGCCAGCAAACACGTTATTAAACTGCGCGTTAATTTTTTTCTCATGTCGAAATTATACCACACGCTTTAATTTTAATCAACTGCTTTGTGTCAAAAATTACATAATTTTCGTTGTTTTTCAGCGTCTTTTCACATATTTTGACATTACCTTATACTTTCTTCGCGCACGGCGAAACTACCTTGCGGAGAAGAACACGCCGGGCATACTTCGGGCGCGATCCCGGAGAGGCAAACGTAGCCGCAATTGTCGCATTTCCACATAACGGGAGTCTTTTTCTCGAACGTGTCGCCGAGCGTTATGTTTGCCGCAAGTTCTAGGTAAGCCTGCTCGTGCGCGCTTTCCGCGACGGCTATAAGGCGCATGCGTCTGGCGATGTCCGTAAAGCCTTCCTCTTCCGCCTCGCAGGCGAATTGCTCGTAAAACGCGCTCCACTCTTTGCGCTCCGAGCGCGCGGCGTCGAGCAGATTTTTCGCGGTATCGGGCGAAATTACTCCCAATTCGTTCATCCACAGAAGGGCGTGAGCCTGCTCGTTCTGCGCGGTTTTGAGAAAAATCTCAGAAACGGAAACGTAGCCCTCTTTTTCGGCGGCGGCAGCGAACGCTTCGTACTTTGCTCTTGCAGTCGCTTCCGCACGGACCGCCTCCCACAGATTTTTCTCGGTTTTGGTGCCTTTCAACTTTTTATCGGTTAAATTTATTTTACTCATACGTCAATTATTCCGATTATGCGCGAAAAATAAACGCGGCAGAATATAAAAAGACGAACCGAACGCGTTTTTTTCGTCCGATTCGCCTTTTACGGAAGCCTGTTCCGTCAATCAAAGGGGTTATGAAGAATTATCTTTCCGTGATTTTGCCGTACATATCGATTACGAGATATTTGCTCGGATTGAAATGCTCGACCTTTTTTCCGTTATATGTGATTTTGAACTCGGTGTTGTCGATGGAATTCGCCCCGAAAATGCTGAAGTAGAGCGGCTGCGAATAGTCGGTAAACGAACATAGCGGCTGTATGACCTTAATGGCTTCGTTGGGAAGGAACATTTCGACGTACGCATAGTCGCCTTTTACTATTCGCTTAATCTTTATGCCGTCAATTCTTTTAAGCCACTTATATCCCAGAGATTTACCCGTAGCGTCGTGCGTCTGAACCGCGATGTCCTCGCCCCAGAACTTGAACATGAGGATGTTCTCGCGGCGACCGGTCTGCGTTCCTGAGGTGTCGAGCATGAAGAACACTTTGTCGAAGAGATTGTAGCAATCGGTTTCGGCTTTGAAGTACACTCCGAGCGCGTTTCTGTGCACTGCGGTTCTCCAAATGTTACCCTTGTGTTCGGTCTGTACGTCGCCCATATCGGTGTACGCGATCTGCTCGTCGAACACTTTATCGAAAGCGTACGAGTCGTCGATAAAGAATTTGCCGTCAATCAGTTTCATAGGCAGTTTTCCGAAATAGATTTTGGCGCGGTCGCCCGTCGTGAAGTATATTTCGTTGTCGTACATAAAGAATTCGGGGTACTGGAAGGACGTGAGCGAGCAAAATTTATACAAACTCGTCCAGTTTTCGCCGTCGGTGGAATAATCGAAGTTGAAAATAGAACGGCTGTACTGATTCCAGCCCATGAAATACGTTCCGGCAAAGTTGTTGAGCGTGGGTTTGGAATTAGTTCCGCCGGCGCAGAAATCCTCGGTTCTCGGCGTGGACCATTTTACTCCGTCCGCGCTGTACGAGAAATAATAATCTTTGGAGTTTCCTCCGTACGTCGTATTCGTCGAAACAAGGTCATTACGGATGATGCTCATCCAGGTGCCGTCGTTTTTACGCATGATGCCCGACTCGGACAACTGAACCTTGGAATTGCCCGCGCCGAAATGTCCGATTACGGATATGCAGTCGAGAGTGTCGTTAAGCATGCCGAGCGCGTTTTGCTTGCCTGCAAAATTGTTGAGCGCGACGTACGTTTTGTCGTCGTATTCGATAATATCGAAAATGAACGCGCTGTTGTCGGCAGAAAAACACTCGATGCCTGCCGCAATCGCGAGGTCGTAGTACGCTTTGGGCGTGAAATCGACCTTGCCTTCGGGCGTTAAAAGTTTCATTCTGTACACGTTTTCGTCAAACGTACCGCTGTTTACGTCGTAGTCGAGGTAGTACATGAGCGACTGACGAACGCCGGGACGCTCGCTCGTGAAGAACACGCGAAGAGTGTTTTCGTCCTTTTTGATTATTCTCGGAACGAAAGTCGCGCCGACGTCAAGCGTTTCGTTTGCGAAAGCCTGCTCGCCGCGGCTGATGATTTTGACCTCGACGGCGCCGGTTTTAAGATCGACTATGCTCATGGCGCAGTACACGAAATCCCAATTTGCCGCTTCGCCTTCTTTTACGTCGTTTGCCTCGTACACGATATACGCTTTGCCGTCGTGGATAAGGAAATGCGCGTCGTGCGCTCCCTTTACCACGCTGTCGGTTACCGTTAACATGGATTTAAGTACCGCGTCGCCTGCTTTTTCGGGCGAATAGTTTTTATTTATGCCTGCAAGATTTACCATACCGTCTTTGCGCTCCTCTTTTTCAACCTGCTTTTTCATGACCACATTCGTTTCACTGCCGTCCGAATAAGTGTATTTATACGTCACGGTCGTCGCGTCCTCGGCAATAACCTCTATCGAAGTTATATAAACCGTGTCACCCTTATCTCCTTTATCTCCTTTTTCGCCTTGAGCGCCGGGATCTCCTTTATCGCCCTTTTCGCCCTTGGCTCCGGTTTCGCCCTTTTCGCCTTGAGCGCCGGTGTCGCCTTTATCTCCCTTTTCGCCTTGGGCACCGGTGTCGCCTTTATCTCCCTTTTCGCCTTGGGCTCCGGTGTCGCCTTTGTCACCCTTTTCGCCTTGGGCTCCGGTGTCGCCCTTTTCGCCTTGCGCGCCGGTATCACCTTTGTCACCTTTTTCGCCTTGGGCTCCGGTATCACCTTTGTCGCCTTTTTCGCCCTGAGCGCCGGTTTCGCCCTTTTCGCCTTTCTCGCCTTGGGCTCCGGTTTCACCTTTATCTCCTTTCTCGCCCTGGGCTCCGGGATCGCCTTTATCACCCTTTTCGCCTTGGGCTCCGGTATCACCTTTGTCACCCTTTTCGCCTTGGGCTCCGGTGTCGCCTTTTTCGCCCTGAGCGCCGGTTTCGCCCTTTTCGCCTTTTTCGCCCTGAGCGCCGGGATCGCCTTTATCACCCTTTTCGCCCTGGGCTCCGGTGTCGCCTTTATCTCCTTTTTCGCCTTGAGCGCCGATGTCGCCTTTATCTCCTTTCTCGCCTTGGGCTCCGGTTTCGCCCTTATCTCCTTTCTCGCCCTGGGCTCCGGTGTCGCCTTTATCTCCCTTTACCGTGCCGATGAGCGTAAAGTCATCGTCGCCGACATAGCGAATATAAAGAACTCCGTTTTCGATTTTAACTTCGTCGATGGACTTAACGTTTGCGCCCGCAGCACAGCCGAATACGCTGAAAGCAGCAATAATCGACATCAAAAAAACCGTTACTTTAATGAACAAATTCCGTTTTCTCATAATTTCTCTCCGTTAGTTTTTTTCCATTATAACACGGAAAACGAACAAGGTCAATGTTTAACGAAGTTCAGAAATATGGTAAATTTTTCGTTCAAAGTTACGGTTTTTATGTTTTTATTGTGTTTTCGATGCTGCAATTATAAGCACGGAAGGGCTGTTTCGTCGGCTTAAACCCTCGTTTAACGGACTCGCTCGTAAAGCGGAGCGCAATATGCTATAAACTAATCGTCATTGCGCACGGTGACGGTCATCCTGACGTTTTGAGGATAGTCGCCGAACGTTTTGCCGAAAATGTTGAATCCGCCGACGAATTCGCTGTCTTTTTTACATTCCACTTTAAAAATAGTTCTGTCGGGGCAGTCGTTCTCGAAAATGTCGAGAGTGGGCTGCGAGCGGACTTTTTCGCCGTTTAAGTACACGCCGTCGCGCTTTATTCCGATGCGGATGAGTTCGCCGTACATGCTTCCGCCGGTTTTCCACCAGGCGGGAGTGAGAACGCCGCGTCTGTCGCCGAAATCGTGCGGGCAAACGTAAGAACAAAGTTCTTTTCCGTCGAGCGAGAACGTGACTTCGCTTTTCCAGCCCATGCGCGAAAGCGGCGCTTCGGAGCATATTTCGAGGCTGAATTCCACACATTCGGGCTTTTCACTCTTCCATTCGGCAGGGAAAGCGTATTCGACGAAACCGCTTTTACTCAGCCACAGCAGCGACGCGTTCATTCTTTCGGGCGAAAAAATGCCGCGTTCGTTCGGATTATAAACCTTAAAATCGTCGGCGTAACTAATATAATCGTCAACGCGAGCGTCGACGTACGCTCCGACCGGCATTTCCACCGAATAGGTGCGGAATTCAGACTTCAGCATTTCGTCGGTCGTATAAAACAGCGCGAGCGCCATCATGGAATGTTTTACCGTGACATTCTGCACAAAGCCCTTTTTATTGGGCTCGTAATCTACATTTATAAGACCGGCTTTTCTAAGCACTTCGATGTGGAAAAGCACCGTAGAGTTGCCGAGATTGAGTTTTTTCCCTATTTCGGACACGCGCGTGTTGCCGTGAAACGCCATTTTGATTATTTCGAGGCGTATTTCGTTTCCGAGCGCCTTGAACACTTCCGCCGCAACCGGAATATCGTCGTCATGGAGCGAAAACATAGCCACTTGTTTATCGTAGCGATCCAGACGTACGTTCAGTTTTCTTCCGATATATTTGTCGAGCAAATTTTTCTCGTTTTCCATCGCATTTTCTCCTTATTTAGCCTTTTGTGTAAAAAAGGCTCTCGCCGTCGCTTTTTTGCAGCGGTAAAAGCCTTTTTAAGCCGTTTACATTCCGAAAAGTTTGCGGACGTTATCGTTTATATACGAGTCAAGTTGCGTTTTAGCCAGATTTACGGCTGCGTCGACGTCTACGCCGAGATAGTTAAAGCAGCGGTTTACGGCGTCACTACTTTCACCTTTATTGATTATTGCCGAAATTTCCGAGCCGTCGATGTTTATGTTAAAGCCGTTTACTACCGGATGAGCGTCGTAGTCAAGCGTGATATACAGATTTTCGGGCAGTACTTTTGCAGCGTCGCCGCTTATCGAAAGCGTATATAAAACGGTTGCTTTAAGTTTTGCCTCAGGTGCGTCGAGCGACAGCACGAGCGTTTCGGTTGCTCCGACAAGCGAATAACTGTCGTCATTAACGTACTCGCTCAGTTTTTCGACGTCCTCGTCCTTGCTTTCGTATCCGATGACGGTCGAATCGAACGCGCCGTTCTTTTCGGGACGCTCGTAAAGCGTTTTGATGAGCGCGTACACGTCCTCTTTCGAAACGTGGTCTTTATCCGGTTTATCGGGTGAGAACACGTTCTTTGCGACGAGTTCGTAGAAGTCGGGCATGGAAACGCAACCTTCGTCACCGGAAAGACCGAATTCGAAGTTGTCGTCGAAATACGAACGAACGGTTTGCGCAGCCGAATCGACGCGGCTTCCCTCTCCAGAGAGTTTTTCGCCGCCGACTTTAACAAGCAGCGTTTCTACGAGCGCGATTTGCCCGGCGTTCATGCCCATATAACTTATCTGCGCTTTTTCGCCCTGCACCCAACTTATTTCGAAAGCGGTTTTTTCGGGCAGAACGCTGAGAATTACGGTTTTAACCGTCTGATCGAGCGAGCCTGCGTTTGCAATGACGTCCGCCGTCGGAACCGAGATGGTTACGGTGACTTTTGCTTTGTCGCCCTGCTTTTCGATTGCGGCACCGTACACTTCCATTCCCTCGAACGCGTCGGAACCGGTTAAGCCTATCAGCGACGCGGAGTTGGAACGCAGCAGCCACGAAAATTCTTCGCTGCCCGCCGAGTACGTAGCGTCCTCGATCGACGAGTGAGCAAACGTTCCGTCCGCCTTTACGAACAGGTTTTTGTCAAGTCCGTTCAATACGACGCCGTAAACGTTTCCGCCGCCTATAAGCGCGTCGAAAAGCGTGGATATATCGGTGCCTAAGAAATATTTGGCTTTAAGCGTATCGTTCCAGAACGCGCGGTTCTGCTCGTCGCGGCTCGTGTCGGCAACGAAACCGTTGTTTTCTTTATAATAGCGATTGCCGCTCGTCGTGAGCGCGGTGAGCGCGTCCGCCATGTCGTTTGCGGTGAAGTCTGCATCGGGCGTAGTCACGAGCGCGGAATAGATGAGATTGGCAGGCGCGTCGAAAGTTATTTTGCCCTGCTCAAACTCGAATTTAAGCGAATTTCTCACCTTTTCGAGCGAGGAAATCAGCGTGTTTTCCGCTTCCGAAAGAAGGTCGCTAACGTTAAATTCGGGCATTATTTTCGAGAGCGTCGAAATGAGTTCGGACGTTTTATCTGCGGACAAATCGTTAAGTTCGATAGCCGTTTCGTCGCGGTTTGCAGCCCCGGTTGTCACGTCTACGGTGAGCGTGAGCAGCACTTTTTCGTCCATGACCGCTATAATGCGTGACAGCGCGTCGTTATCTCCGAACAGGCTTTTCGTATCGACCGAAAGGGCAACGCGCAGTTTTTCTTTTCCGTTTTCTTTGAATACGTGCAGACTTTCGATTACGGGTTTGAACTTCAGGCTCGCGTCGTCGCCGACGAAATAGTCGAACATCGCCGCGACTTCGACGTCGGAAGCGGAAAAAGCGTTTTTCCACTGCGAGAAACCGTCGTTTTTCATGACTTCGTAGTCGAGATAGGGCTGAATATCGTCAACCGCGAAACTTCCGCCGTCTGCTATCTGCATGATTTTTTCGAGCGAATAATTTACTCCGTCCGCGGCGGCAAAGCGGTTTTTGTCCAATATGAACGCTTCGCTGAAGTTAACGACGAATGTGTTCACGCCGTTTTGCGCCCAGTTTTCCGACGCAAAATCGGGGTTTTTGCTCTTTTCGAGCGCAATCCCTGCCGCACTGTCGCTACCGAGGAACATGTCGATCGAAGAGACGAAAGTCTGATCGGCAATCTCTCCTCCGCCGAGCGCGGTGCTGATTATTTTCGCAATCGACCCGGTGCGGATCGCTCCGTCGATAAAGTCGATGCCGATCGATTCGTCGAGCGATTTAAGCGTTTTTCTTATTTCTCTCGCGGCGTTTTCGAGCGTACCCGTAAGGTCGAAGTCGCTGCTTATCTTTCCGAGCGTGGACAACAGTCCCGCGGTTTGTTCGTCGGTTAAATTGTTGTAACGGATTATCGTTGCGGCGTATTCGTTCTCGTTTTTGCCGAGCGTTACGTCGCAGGTGACTTCGGCGTAGATGCGATCGCCGAGGAAGGTCTTGACGAACTGCTTCGTGTCGTCCGAGACAAGTGCGGAAACGTCGATCGTCATGCCGAGCGTTACGAGCGCGGTCGAGTTGCTGCCGAGGTTTATTTTTGCATAAGCGACGCGCGGATCGGCTTTTTTCATATCGTCGCCGAGATACTGCGGCAGAAGTTCGCCCAGCATAGCCGCAAACTGTGCGCCGTTTATTTCGACGGGATCGAGCCAACCGCTCACTCCGTTTACGCGAAGTGCGGAAAAGTCGATAAGGTCCAGTAGTTTGGTGTAATCGACGTTTTCGCCGGAAAGAGCGTTTCTTATAACGTCCACCGACAGTTTTTCTTTGGATATTTCGATAAGATTCGGCTTTGCGTTCGGGGACGAATAGACGTTACCGTCCGTATCGACGTACAGCGTCGTCAGTTCCGTGTACTCGCCGTTTTTGGGCTGAATTTTGCTGCCCGAAACGCCGTAAATGTTCTTGCCGTCGCGGCTTTTGTAGAGCGTATAATCGTCGCCGCCCGACTTATAGTGCAGTCCGAGCGACAGATATTCGTCGTAGCCGTCGACGTAATAGTCGCTGACTTTATTTCCCGACAGATAGATTTTGAACTTTCCGCCGCTTCTCTTGTAGTACAGCGTTCCGTCGGCACCCGAGTACACTCTTCCGAGTATTTTATCCGAGCCGACTATCGTTCCGCCGTCCACGGACAGAATTTTGTTGCCGTTTTCGTCGGTGCCGTTTACGAAATAACTTTTAGCGAGCGAGAAACTGTCTGCCATGCTCTCGACGAGGTCGAACGCGTATTTACTCTGCCAGTCGGTTTCCCCGAAACGCGAATCGAGGGCGATGCGGTCTTCTATCGCCGCTTTTTCCTCCGATCCGACCGCTCCGATGACCAGCGAAACCATTTCCACGCCGGTAACCTTTTTATCTTCCGTCTTATCTTTGTTGAGCGCGTCGGCAATCATGCCGTAGGGGTCGAGTTTGATTTTTCCGTTAGCGTCTACGTTTTCGAGCACGGTGAGGAACGACGGGACGTTTTCGCGTATCGTTTTCGCGACCTCTTCCGCCGCTTTGTCGAGTTCCGCCTGCACGTCGGTCTTTCCGCCCGACGCTTTGTAAACTATTTTATAAACGGTCTGCATATTCGCGCCGGACATCGAATTGACACGAACGTCCAGTTTTGCGGGCGAAGACAATGTCAGTTCAGCCACTCCGAAAGTCTCTTTCGGAATCATCATGTTCATCATGGTGCGCGCTATGGGCGGAATATTTGCACTTTCCTGCGAGAGTATGCTGTCCAGCATGCTTTTCATGTCGATTTTAACAACGATTCTTATGCGAGCGTTCTCTCCGGACTTGCAGAATCGGATTTCGCGGATATGAATTTTATCGGCATAAACGCGGCTTCCCTCGTCTTTTTCGAGTTGGTTGCGCATGACTCTTTCGATCATGGCTGCAAAACCGTTGCCTTTCAGATTGATGATAAAGTCGGTGTCGTACACGGCGGAAATATCGGTATTGTTTTCGATGTATCCGCGAAGGCGGTTCGCGTCGAGATTTCCGTCGGAATATAGTTCGATAATCCGATCGTAAAACTCTTGCATGCTTTCGTTCGAGCCGTCGCCCGTGCCGTCGCCTTCTGCGGCGTATAAAGCGTTCTTGCTGCCTTTCGGCTCCTTATCTGCGTCGCCATCCGCATTTGCGATGAGGTCGTCGACGATGGATTTAAGATCCGCGTTTTCGCCGAGGAACAACGCTTTTTTGATTTCCGCGTACATATCGTCCTCGTCGTCAGAAGCAACGGGATCGGATACCAACTTCTTCTCTTTTGCCTTCGATACTCCGACGAGCACACTCCAACAGTCGCCCACGCCCACGTCGAACTGCTGTTTAAGCACTTTGTCGGCGTAGATAAGTCCCACCGTGCAGCCGGCTGCGAGCAACACGAAAATGACCGCCGCGATTATAAGCAGCGTAATACAACAACTTTTGAAACAGCCTTTCTTCTTTTTCTTGGGCTCGGGAGCAGTTGTCGTAGCGGGAGTATTATTCGTTTCTGCCATTTTTTCTCCTCCATAACGGGAAAAACGCCTTATAAGAAAGGCGTATTCCTATATTTTGTTTTTAACGGGTTATTATTTCAGTTCCTGCGCTCCGTTCTCTATAGAAGTTTTATAGAACAGAGCCTCGTAGCCGATTTCTT
The DNA here is from genome assembly GCA_934229275.1 of uncultured Clostridia bacterium. Lineage (GTDB taxonomy): Bacteria > Bacillota > Clostridia > Christensenellales > Pumilibacteraceae > Neoclostridium. Next base: position 11,937 of record CAKQDN010000040.1, read on the forward strand.
CTTTATACTTAGCGGACACGTCGGCGATGAATTCGTCCACTTTGTCGCTGCGGACAAGGCTTACCGTGCAGCCTCCGAATCCCGCTCCGGTCATACGCGAACCGATGCAGTATTTGAACGCGCGCGAATGTTTGGTGAGCGAGTCGAGTTCTTTACCGGTGACCTCGTACAGGTCGCGCAGGCTGTAATGCGACTGATTGAGAAGTTCGCCGAACTGCTCGATGTCGCGGTTTTCGAGTGCGATAACGCTCTTTTTGACGCGGTCGCATTCGTTAACGACGTGCTTTGCTCTGTCGAGTATTTTACCGGACAGGACGTGGCAGTGCTTTTCGAACTGCTCGGGCGTGACGTCGGCAAGGCAGGTTATGTCGGGCATAACCGTTTTGAGTTTTTCAAGCGCTTCCTCCACTTCGGCGCGGCGTTCGTTGTACTTGGAAACCTGCAGCGAGCGCGGCTTATTGCAGTTGGAAATGACCATGCTGTAATCGCCGAGGTCGAGCGGAACGTATTTATAGTCGAGCGTTTTGCAGTTAAGCAGAATAGCGTTGTCCTTTTTGCCCATCGACGACGCGAACTGGTCCATAATGCCGCAGTTGACGCCGTTGTAGGTATTTTCGGACTTCTGACTGTACACGGCGAGTTTAACGAGGTCTACGTCGCCCACGCCCTCTTCGTGCGAGAAAGTCGTAAACATCATGGCGGTCGCGACCTCGATGGAAGCCGACGAACTCAGTCCGGACGCGAACGGCACGGTGGTGTCGTAGAGCGTGTCGCAACCGACTATTTTATAGCCTTCGTTCTGAAGAACGTATGCGACGCCTGCCTGATAGTCGCCCCATTTGAGGTTTTTATAAGCGTCGAGCGTGGAGATGTTCAGCGTTTCCTTCTGCGGAACGGTGGTTGCGGCAAGACGAATTACGTTTTCGCCGTTTTTGCGAGCGATTATCACGGTGCGCAGATTGAGCGCGGCAGGGAAAACCTGACCTCCGCAGTAGTCGATATGTTCGCCGATGAGGTTTACTCTTCCCGCAGCCGAGAACACGCGGATATCCTTTTCGTCACCGCCGTAAATCTCGAGGAATTTCTGTTTGAGTTGATTGATTTCCATAAATATTCTCCGTAAATTAATTATTTTCTTTATTTTTTTCAGAGTGCTTACCTCTGAGTAAAGCAACCATTATAGCGTCACACAGCGACAAAATGAAGTACGATGCGAAAACGACCGACATCAGAAACGTCATACTCGGGAACGACAGACTGATGATGGACATCGTGTCCGTTCCGAAAAGGTCCAGCCCCATGAGATTGGTTATCGCTGT
>CAKQDN010000041.1 GCA_934229275.1 uncultured Clostridia bacterium
AGTCGGGGACGCCTGTCCCTACAAGTAAGGTCGAATAGTGCGAAAATAAAATTTAACAGAAATATAATTACCCTCTCCGTCGGCTATCGCCGCCACCTCTCCCGGAGAGCGAGGCTTTAAATAAAGCATAAAAAAAATTCACCGCCCGGGGCTAAGCGCTCTTTGGGACGATGAATTCTTTTAATTAAATTAAAAACCGATATTTTTTCCGTCAGACGTCAGTGAGTCTTTTTGTCTCTTATCATGCTCTTCATTGCATTGATACGACCGCTGGTATAGGGCGTGGGAGTATATGCAAAGGAGAGTTTGTCGCCGGGAACGACAAGGCGGAAGCGTTCGCTTTCGACGTCTTTAGCGGCTGCCGATTCATCTTCAGCATCGAGATCTACAGACTTAGGCGTAATGCTTTCCTGTGCGACAGATACAGAAACGATGTCTTTATAGAAGAATTCCTGCGACTCTTCGTGTTTTGCGTTAGGATTACGCAGCGAGAAGGTTGTTTTGTAGATGTAAAGTTGATCGGTACCGAAATACAGCCAGGTAATTTCCTGATTTTCGGTTCTGTAAGTGCTTACACCGTTGAGAGTGATTCTTCTCCATGCTCCGTCGAAATTGTTACCGCTGATATAGAATGCGCTGGCTTCACCCTTTTCGTCTTTAATCAGGTTGTCGACGTCGATTCCGAGGTAATCTCTTCCTTTCTCTTCGAGTTTGAGTTCGTCGATGATTCTCTGTCTTTCGTTGTCAAAAGCAGTACCCCATTCGGTGAGACGACGGTTAAATTCGGCATCCCATTTATCTCTGTAAGCGGTTGCGGTCACTTTTTTGATGATGGGAAGCGCGATAAGCAGTGCGCCGAAAAGCAGCACGATAATTCCGATACCGACCACAGCGCCCATATTTTCTTTGCCCATGGAAACAGCAGCAAGGATGATGCCGAGAACAACCAGAATAGCGCCCCAAACTATGCCTTTCTTTTTAAGCTCGGGCATTGCGGGTCTTTTTTCGAGACCAAAGTTTTTCTGGAAGAACAGATCCAGTGTGAAATTTTCTTGCTTGATTTCTTTCATTACAGTTTACTCCTTTAAAAATTATTCGGTTTATCAGTTTTTAATAATTCAAACAGATCGGTAATCTCCGCGTACGATACTCCGAGCGCGCGTGCCTGCGCAAGCAGTTCGGAATAGGACGGATTGCAGCCTATAAACTTGCGTTTGTAGTAGTCGTAAGCGACGTAGGCGTGCAGATAATAGTAGATTGCCTTAGGCTCGATTTGTTCGGCGAGATTGAGGTTCTCGACGATTTTTTCGATTTCGGAGAGTCCTTTTATAAAGGGCTTTACTCCTCCGAGCATGGTTATTGCGATATAGTAGTACGCGTCGGCGTTGAGAGGATCGATTTCCACTACTTTCTTGAATTGGGGCAGAGCGTACAGATAGCCGCCGTTAGTGAGATAGAACAGACCGAGCGCCATGGGTATTTCGGGCGCGGAGGGATTGGCTGCGGCAACCTGATTGAGCAGGAGAATCTGCTTAGTACGCGATGCGGCAGGGACCTGTTTTGCCTCGACGTAACTCGTGGGGACTATCGGCTGACGACAGTTACGGCATTTGATGCTTTCTTTTTGCAGCGGATAGGCTTCTTTGTGACCGCAGCATCCGCAGGTTATTACGATTTCTTCCATGATTATCCTCTTTTTTTCTTTATGTATTTGCACATTTCGTTTCTTTCGTCGACCAGTCGTTCGAGTTGCGTTACGAGCGTAGAAAGCAGGTTCTCGTCGGTCGTGACTTTAAGTTGCATGACGGTTGCGCGGATGGTCTGATCCTGATCGGCAAGTTCGGGGTATGCATTGAAGTCGCTGAATTTGATTTTGTCGGCGATTTCTCCCATTTTTTCGGCAAGCGCAGGTACGGCGATCGACGAAGCGAGCGACGACACCTGAACGTACAGCATGTTCTGCGACAGGACGTCGTTTTTCTGCGTTTCGTAGTTCTGACTGATGCGGTTTGCGCCGAGGCAGTACAGAAGCGCGATTATTACCATTGCCACGAGGATGACGATTTGCAGGATAAGCGCGACTTTAACGTTGGCTTTATTCTGAATAATCATGAACAGCGTTCCGACGAGGAATTCGATTACCGCATAGGTGATCGCGAAGCGAATCAGCGGAACGGTGAGCGTTACTTTGGTTCCGTCGGAGAACGGATTTTTTATCAGCACAAGCACGAACATCGGGATTACGGACACCATTATGAATGCGTACGATATCCAGAACACGGCGGTTTTTTCCACGTTCGAAACGGATATGAACAGTATAAGGTTGTAAAGCGCGACGACGCAGCCGAGCACTATAAGTGATAACATTTTCGATTTGTTTTTCATGTTAATCACCCTCCTTTACGGTTGTTGTTCGATTTTGGTTCCGCACTCGGGGCAGAATTTTGCACCGGCTTCGAGTTCGTTACCGCAGGACGGACATTTGATTTTCTTGGGAAGAAGCGACGTGCCGCACTCGGAGCAGAATTTCGCGCCGACGGGGTTTTCAGCCGAGCAGGACGGACATTTTATCGTTTGCGGTCCGAGTTTTTTACCGCAGCCGGAGCAGAACTTCGCGCCGGAAGCGTTTACCGTTCCGCAATCGGGGCAAGTTTCGCCTGCAGGCTGCGCGGGAGCGGTTTGCTGCTGCATAGGCTGACCTTGAACGGGCTGACCCTGCGCGGGCTGACCTTGCTGCGCGGCGGGATTGAAGGCGTTTGCCATCATGTTGCCCATGGCGTTTCCGAATCCGCCTGCGACGCCCAATCCCATACCGAGACCCACGCCTGCTCCGACGAAACTGTTGCCGGGGATACCGGATTCGTTTGCGGCAGCGGTCTGAAGAACGTCGTACATTCTCTCCTGCGTGTAGTAATTGCCCTTTTCCTTCATTACGTCGGCTTCGGCTTTACCCTTGGCGTACGCAACGTCGGCTTCGGCAGCGCCCTGCGATCTGGTTTCGTAGTACTTCATATCGGCTTCGCGCTTTCTGTGAGCCATATCGTTCTGCTCTTTGCGAAGTTCCGCCTCGTCGTCCGCGTTCATCTTGATTTCGAACACGGAGAATTCGGTGAGTTTCAAGCCGTAAGCGTCGAACATTTTTTCGGCGATCGCGCGTTCCTTTATTTTATCGGAAATGGACGCGGTCTGCGACTGAATACGTTTTACCGGCATGCCGACCTGTTCGAGTTCGTCGAAATTTGCGGAAATCATGCTGGTGATGCGCTCGATAAATTTACTGAACAGGAAGTCGCCGATGTCCTCGGACGTGAACGAATTTTCCTGACCGTTCATGCGCTCGATGAATTGCAGACTGTTGCTTATCGTGAAAGCCATGGTTCCGTTTGCCATCATGCGTACTTCGCGCGCGGTTTCTCCGTCGCGGACCATGATGGGATGCGGCGTACCCCAGTAAACGTTTACGGGCTTTGCTTTGTTGATGAAGTACAAAAAGCAGTTAAACGCTTTTCCGCCCGAGTAAGTCTTGTTGACGAATTTGCTTATTCCGGGCAATTCGTTCGTGTTGAGCGCGTAACGACCGTTGGTGTACGGTCCGTCCTGATCGCCGTCTTTTATCAGTACGGCTTCCTGACCGGGCTGGACGAACAAAAGGCTGCCGGACATGAAGTCCTCTTCCGGATAGCGATAGGCGATTTCGTTTTCGGCAAAATCGTGTTTAAGCACTATCAGCGGACCTTGTTGCTTTTTATCGAATAATCCCATAAAAACCCTCTCTTTTTGCTAAAATTTTTATCATTCGCGCCGATATTAAACTTGGCTCGACGCGTTCTACGACTTTTTTCGGTTTTTTATTCTCGATTTCTTTTTTCGCGCCGCGACAAGGGCGAATTCGACCGTATTTGTGTGCAATCGGTGTGGCGGCGTGTGCATTCATAGTTAAACATATGAAGTAACGAGTAATAATTTAAACTATTTTTAAGAAAATGTCAACCGTTTTCGTATGTAAATCGGAAAAAAGTAAAAAAATATCGCAATTTGTCGATTTGCGACGCGTAATATTCCATTCCGAGCGCGATTTTACGGCTCAATCGAGAGATTTTTATATCGGAATTAATCTTTTTTCACGATTCGGGAATCGGATGCGAAAAAAATTATTGAGAGTTTTTTTCGTTCGGATAAAACGCTTTGAGAGTTCGTTGTATTTTTTCGACATATAGCAAACTGCAAAAAACCGTCAAAAATAAAACGGTTACGAAAATACGGCAAAAAGGCGGAAAATCGGTTAGCAGGCGACTTTCCGTCCGGTATTAAAAAGCCGCAAACATAGCGTTCGCGGCACAGTGGTGTTGTTAAATTTGCGTGTCGAAAAAGCCGACGGAAGAATTCCTCTTCCCTTCCGGCTTTATCCGACAATCCGATTATTCTTCGTCATACGGTTTGAGCAGACGAATAATGTTGCCTTTCCGGCACTCGAAGTACTCGGGTTTGGCCTGCGCTCTCGCACGGACCTGAACGGGGGTTACGGGCGCGCCGTTACGGGTGATATAAGTGCGGGTCTCGTTGATGTTTTCAGTTATGTCGCGAGCATGTGCGGTGTCGTTTTCGCAGGTTACGAGATAATCGCTCATTGCTTTCCAGAGATTGACTCTGCCTTCTCCGTCATAGGGATAGTCGAGACGAACTACTTTATATGCGGGGCGATCGTTTTTAATAATGATTACTTCGCCGAGTTCATCGACATCTCCGAAAAATCTATCGGTACTTCTGACATCGTTCATGGTGAACAGATTTTTAAGTTCCATAGTGACTGACCTCCTCGGTAGCGTATGACAATATTTTTTTGTGATGTCCACACTTCATGGTAACTCGATTATACTCCCTTTTTTTGCAATAGTCAAGCGAATAATACATTTTATATAAAAAAATTCAAAAAAATTTTATAGGTATTTTTCACGCTGTTTTACAATACCGACATTTGTTAAAATTCGGCAACTTTTTTTCGAATTTCCGCACTGTTTTGTTCCGACTAAATTATAATTTGCTTTTCCGTATATGCAAACTTAAGCGGAAAGCGTATATTCGAATGACAAAACAATAAATATAAAGAAACGAAAAAATCTTCGCTCGGCTCGGCATACGAAAGCGTTTTTCGGTCATATGCGGGCGCGAAGCGAAGACTTTTTGTCGTTTTTGTTCAGGCTGGTTGCCGTTAATTTACTTTTTTCTCATCGGAAGATACGCTATCGCGAGCATTGCGCAAACCATCAGCATTGCCGGAAGCGTGTTGCCTGCCGAACGGCAGCCGCCGGTAGGCACGGAATTGTTTTCTCCGCCGACGGGCTTTTTGTCGCCGCAGACCGAGCATACTCCGTCCTTATAGTCATGCAATGCGAGCGGCGTGCTTTCGGTTTCGCGCGCGCCGCAATCGCAGACCCGCGTTCTTTCTCCTTTTTCGAGGCATGTTGCTTGCTTTACGACCGTCCATTCGCCGAATATATGTTCGTGCGAGACTCCGGGTTGAAGCGCGGAACAAACCGTGCATCTTCCGTTTTCGTAGTCGTGTTTGCCGTTCGGCGCGATTTCTTCGGACTCGGTTTTGCCGCACACGGAGCATACTCGCTCTTTCGTGCCGGGCTGCACGCAGGTTTCGTTTTTAATAACCTGCCATTCGCCCCACGAGTGACTGTCGCCTTGGCAGAATGCCGCGTTTATAACTATTTTTTCCAGAGCGTTTACGCTTGTTATATCTCCGGACACGATAAGTTCGTGCAAGCCGAACGACATCGTCATATCGCCGAGGTTGCCGCTAACCTCCGTTCCGTCGAGAGTCACGGCGACGCCTTCTTTAAGTCCGACGACGTCGAGAGAATATTTGCCTTCGTTTCTTATGTAGAAACGGTACATTCTTTTAAGTTTGCCGTCACCGACAGAACTTGCGGCGGTGTTCGCTGCGGAGATTTCGATACTTTCGTCCACGGCGAAAACCTGCTGCTTGTTGCAGTTCGTGAGCATAAGGAATTTAAGCGCGGTTTTGACGTTGCTTTCGAGTTGCTCGCGCGTTATTATACGGCTCTTGTAGGCTGCGATAAGATTGGAATACTCGGCGTTGAAACTTTTGAAGTTGTTGCCGGATGCAACTAGCGGTATGTGCGGATAGGACGGATTCCAGTCGCCGAACACAGCACCTTTAAAGCCCCAATCGGTGCGAAGCACGTCTGTTATCAGCGCGCGGTTTGCCGAAAGGTACGTTCCGTTACACATGTTGTAACTGGACATTACGGCATACGCTCCGCCTTCCTTTATCGCTATTTCGAACGGTTTTAAGTAGATTTCGCGAAGAGCGCGATTGCTTACTCGCGCATCGTAGACATAACGACCGTTTTCCTGATTGTTTACGGCGTAGTGCTTGACACAGACGGATACGCCTATGCTCTGCGCTCCGCGCGTTACAGCCGCTCCCATCTTACCGGCGAGCAGAGGATCTTCGGAAAAGTACTCGAAGTTTCTGCCGCACTGCGGATTACGATGGATATTCACGCCCGGAGCAAGCCATACGTTTACTCCGACCGCGTTTGCCTCGAATCCGACCTGCATGCCGAACGTTTCAGCAAGTTCGGTATTCCAGGTGCATGCGAGCATGGTCATGCACGGGAACCAGGTTGCGGAACTTGCTACTCTTATACCCGCGGGACCGTCGGCGGTATAGGCGTTTGGAATTTTGTACCTGGAAGTGACTTTGTAGCCGCCTACTCCGCCCGTGTTGATTTCGCCCGTTTGGTTTTTGGCGTCGGTACCGTGCATATAAATAAGGTCGATGACCGACAATTGAGAAACGAAGTCGTCCATGAGCGACGGATCGAACAGCACGTCGTTGTAGGTGATTACTTTATCGAGTTTTTTACCTTCGAGCGAGGGCGTTTTTCCGTCGAATTCGGCGGTGTTGTCCGAATAATTGCCGGTGTGGATGCGGTTTCCGTCCGTTTTTTCGACGTATAGCGTTTCGAGACAGCCGAGCGCGGTATCTTCGGTTTCGAGCGTTATTACGTTTTCGCCTTTTGCAAGAGTAACGACCAGAGAGTCGGACTGAGAGCAGACGAATTTATTGTTTTCGAGCGCGACGTCGGGAGCAACGGACGTACGTTTAAGCGGAATGTTTCCGACATTATTGTCGCCGACAAGCACTTTCAGGGCAGATTCTGACGCTTTGGACAGGTTGGACGCGGCGACGGACAGATCGTACTCGCCTGCCGTTTCCGCATTTACCGTGAACGTGTAACGGTTGCCGGCTTTTCCGCTGTAACCGGTGACGAATTTATCCGCGCCGTGAATTATTCCGGTGGACGACATGCCGACCGCCGCGTTGAACGCCGCCTTGCCTTCGCCCACGTTATCGTTATAAATGACGAAGAAGTCGATGTTCTGGAATTTAAGTCCGTTGGACGAAAAACGCAACGTACATTCGCCCTTGGGGAGAGTGATTTTGTTGGCGCCGCTCTTTATAGGCAGGCACTTAAACCACATTCCGTCGCTTTCGTCGTGTGTTCGCTTGGCAAGCGACGCCACGACGGGCTGACGCTGTTTATCCACGGTTACGGTGAACATGTCGATCTGATTGTCGTACTGCGTTGCCATGGCGAAAAGAATATTATATTCGCCTGCTTTTTCGACGTTTAATTTGTATTCGAGGAAGCCGTCGTTTCTGTTGAGATTTCCTATGCCTTTGCCGGTAGTAGTTCCGCTGACGTACGCTTCGAGCGACGACGAGCCCGATTTATCCGAGTACTCTTCCGCCTGAATTACGGTTGCGCCGAGAGCGTTTACGGTGATTGCGCCCATAGCGACGTCCTCGGCATCGGAGATTTTTTCCATGGAGCCGGAAGCGGTCAGTCTGAAGTCGAGCGTACTGTCCGGGAGCGCGCTTAACGTTTCGAATACTTTGTTTTCGGTCTGATTGTATTTGCCCGCTACTCCGGCAAGCCCTGCGTTTTTCACGCTGTTGCCGAAATAGAACGAGTATTCGCCCGAAAGAAGCACGCTGCTGTTTGCGGCAACTTTTCCGAGGTCGTCGAATACCGCCATGTTTTCGATCGGGAACGAACACGTTACCGTTTGCGCCTGACCGGGCGCGAGAGTGTGCGTTTTGACGAACGCGCCGAGTTGCTTCGACGGCGTTCCGAATTCGCCCTGCGGCGCGGAATAGTAGACTTGCAGCACTTCTTTACCGGAGTAACTGCCGACGTTTTTAACGGTAGCGGAAGCAACGACTTTGCCGTCTGTTACTTCTGCTTTGCGCTCGGATATTTCGAACTTAGTGTAACTGAGTCCGTAGCCGAATTCGTAGTTGACTTTTTCGTAGTTTTTATCGAAGGTTTCAAACCAGCGGTAGCCGACATAAATATCTTCGGTGTACTTGACGATGTTCTGCTGACCGAAAGTTCCGACCGATTCCGACGGATAGTCGTCCGGCGACTTCGCCCAGGTGTCCGAAGTTTTGCCCGACGGAGAAACTTCTCCGCACAAAACGGCTGCGAGCGATTCTCCGGCGACGCTTCCTCCGAAATAGCACGCGACGATCGCGCCGACGTTCTTTTCGATGAGCCATGTGGTATCGACGACCGAGCCGACGTTTAAGAGTACGATTACGTTCGCACTGCCGACTGCGGAACATACATCCGAAAGTTCGTTTTTCTCGGTTGCTGTGAGATAGAACGAACTGCGACTTCTGTCCGCGTTTTCGGTGGTTTCGCGGCTAATTACATACAGGACTTTATCCGATCCGGCGACGCTGCCGAAATTTTTGACCGAGAACGATTTGATTTTTCCGGCAGAACTCGCGGCGGTCATTCCGTCGGAATAACTGATTTTTTCGGTCGTATTTACCCAGCCGCTTCCGCCTCCGCCGAATATGGTCTTTTCGCTTCCGCACATAGCCACTCTGTCCGAGCGTTTAAGCGGAAGCGCGCCTGTGTTTCGTAGCAGAACGGTTCCTTCGTCCGCTATCGAACGGGCGGTCTGCGCGCTGTTCTCGTGAGTTATATTGCCTGCCGCATAAGCCGTTTCCGCTTTTTTTACGCTCGGGAAAAGGGTAAATGCGGTCGAAAACAAGACTGCGGCAAGCACTACGGATATTATCGATTTCGTTTTTTTCATATTCTCTCCGTTTTATGGTTTGATTTTTAAAGTAGTTGGGGGAATATTCCTCTTCTTTTACGTTACTTACGCGAGTTTGACGTCTCCGCCGAATATCGTTACGGTGCCGACGGTCATTTTGGCGTTCTCTGTGGACAGACGTATAATTCCGTCGCCGTCGTAGTAGCCGTGATTGTACCATTCGTTATCCGAATTTATACTGCTGAAATAGCGGTACTGCGCTATTACTTTTTCGCCGTCGTAAGCGTTTCCGAACAGGCAGAAGTAGCCGTTTTTGCGAGTAAGGCGCAACTTAAAGTGTGCCGTGCCGATTGCGGTGTCAAAATTTACGCCTGCGGCTTTTTCGACGAACCATTCACCGATGTTGTGGTAAATTACTGAACCCTCGGGTTCCATGCCTTTGCCCACCATGTTCATATACAATTTGCCCGGGTTTTCGTTAAGCACGCTCGTGTCGGCGTCTTTGCCCTTGAATATGTAAACGAGGTAGTTGTGCCAGGGCTGACCGGTCTGATGCGTGTCGATGTTAAAGTCGAGCATGACGTCGAAGTCGCCGTTTCCGAAAACGAGATTTTTGCCGTTTGCGTTCTTGACGCCGACGTTGTCTATGGTTTCGCCGTTAAGCACTTTGCTGCCCTCTTCCGTTTTGATTTCGGGGCAGAGCGTGCCGCTCTTGATTTTGACTTGTTTTAAATTGACGGTGTTGCTCTCGCCCGTGAGCGCGACGTACAGCGACGGCACTCCTTTATAGCCGAGCGTTGCGGTGAGCGTGCAGGTACGCAGTACGCCTGCGTCGTTGGTGGTGGTCATGACCACTTTTACGTCCACGACGTCGGTGCCCTGTCTTTTAAATGAAGCGGTGACGTCCACGCCCTTTTTCATGCAGGCAGCGAACGGAGTATCCTCTATGTCGTCAAGGAACCAACTAGTTGACACGGTTTTGCTGCCGTCGAGGACGTGCAGGAACGGATGTTCTCCTACTCCGTAGTAATTTTCCGTCCACCACGGGATAACGGGCGTTATGGGATTGCTTGCGTTTTTAATCTGAACTCTTTTCCCGTCGATATAGGTCATGGGGGCAATATCGAAAATGAAGTTGTGCCATTCGGCGTTGCTGCCTGCCTTATTATGGAAAGTAAATTCGACGTCGAATTCTCCGTCGAGATACAAATCGTAGGAATTCTGATATTTTCCGGCATTTACGATGTCGAGTTGTTTATCGAGCAGTCCTTTGCAAGCCGAACATATCTTATAGTCGTCCACGGTTGTATAGGTTCCTTCGTGATTATACTCGTTGACGGGCAGATCTTCCTGCTCGGTTGCGGTGCAATCGGCACATTTTTTGGTCTTTTTGCCGCTCGTAACGCAAGTGGATTCCGCCGTGATTTCGCCGCTTCCGAAATTGTGAGCGTCGGGGTCGAGCGGGAGCGTTTTTACGATTTCGTCGCTGCAAACGTCGCAGACGTATTTTTCATAGCCCTGCTTTGAACAAGTGGACGCAACCGTTTCCGTCGGAGCGCCTAACTCATGCGCGTCGGGGTCAACGGCTATCGCTTCTTCTATTCTTGCTCCGCAATCGATACAGTTGCGGAAACGTTTACCGGTGTGGCGGCAGTCGGCGTTTTTCTCCACCGTCCATTCGCTGAGATTGGTGCCGTGCGTATTCGGGTCGAGCGGCAGAGTTTCGGTCGTGGTCGCGCCGCAGACGGAACATTTTCCTTCCTTTTCGCCTTGTGTCGAGCAAGTTGCCGGCGTTTTTACCGAATATTCGTATTTATGCTCGGCCGAAAGCGGTAAAGTGCGCTCTGCCGTGTTTCCGCACTTTTTGCAGACGCCGTCTTCAATGCCCTCTTCTTTGCAGGTGGACTGCTTTTTCGTAGTCCACTCGTAGTCATGTTCGCCGGTCGCCGCAATTTCTTCGGTTTCCTTTTCGCCGCACGAACAAACTCTTTCTCTTTCGCCTTTACTGCCGCAAGTGGCTTCCGTTACCACCGTCCATTCGCCGTACTCGTGAACGTGCGCCTCGGGAGCGTTACAGCCGACAAAAACCGTAGTAAGTGCGACCGCAAATGCGAGCAGCGCAAAAATCTTCACCGATTTCCTCATATACAAACCTCCGTACGTCAAGTTTTTTTCGTAAACGGAACGCTGTTCGCGCTCGTTTTACTTGACAATTTTTGATATTTCAAGTATAGTTTATTCATGCTTTAAAAGCAATTCTGTTATTAGGTACGATTGTACCAAAAGTTGGCGATATGTATTATTACGAATATTTCAGAGATAAAGACGAACAGGAAATAATGTGCTTTAATAAGGATCTGACGTATTTCAGTCACATTCACCGTGCCGTGGAGATCATATGGTGCGAAAACGAAAGCATGGAACTCGGAGTCGAAAACGCGCGCTACACGCTCACTCCGGGCGATATTTGTTTTATTCATTCCGAATGGCAGCACGAAATGAAAGATTACGGCTCCAACACCTGCCTGCTTATTCCTCCGGGCGCGCTCGGCGACTACTACCGCTATATGCGCGGTTGCGAACCGAGCGGTTGCATCGTCGGAAAAGAAAAGGCTAGGGATTTGTGGATTTTTTTCGATTCGTACGTTCGCGACAACGTTTACAAGAAGCATAATCCGCTTTTTACGTCGGGAATGATCAATCAACTTCTCGGCATGTTTTTGGAAATACTTTCGGTATCGAAAAAGGAAAGCGACGAAAACGGCGGTTACGACATAGTATCAAAAATTGTAGAATACATCAGTATGAACTTCGCAAAAGAACTGTCGATCGAAAAGGTCGCCGAGCAATTGAACTACAATAAATACTACATTTCGAAAGTGTTCAACAACATTATGAAAACCTCGTTCCGCGACTACGTCAACCTTATTCGCCTTGCCGATTTTCGCTCGAATTATAAAGAAGAACGCTCCATCGAACAGCAGATTGCCGAGTGCGGATTTACGTCGCGACAGACTTTTTACCGCGCTTTCAAAAAGCAGTACGGCATGACTCCGAACGAGTTTTTCAAGTCCGACAAAAAGGACGAAAGACGATTTTTAGCAGACGTTCGCCCATAATTTCTTCAAAAATATCACAAATTCAGACATATTCGGATTAATTAAAACATGCTCCGCACGATTGATTTTTCGCACGGAGCACGTTCTTTTTATGTCGACTTAAATTTTCGACAAACTATTTTTGAGATTTCTTTTTGGTTGCCACGACGATATACAGAGCGAGCAGCACCAGCACCGCGACACCCAGCACGATATTGACGATAAGGCAGATAAGCGAGTTCTTGTCGCTGTCGGCACGCAGAGTATTCAGTTTGGTTTCGAGTTCGGCGTCCTTTTCATCGAGTCGGCGATTTGCGTCATTGAGGTCTTTCTGCACCTTATCGATTGCCGCTCTCAACTCGGCGTTGGCAGCCGAACAGGATTCTTCGAGGTCTTTTATTCTCGCTTCGAGTTCGGAGTCTTTGGCAATAAGCGATGCGATGTCGAGTTTCATGAGCGCGTCTGCCGCTTTATACTCTTCTTCGACCTTTTTGAGTTTTGCCTCAATGTCCGTTTTGTTTCCGGCTATGGTATTGTTCAGATCTTTAACCGCGTCATCGAGATTTTTCTGCACGTCGTTTATCAGGGTTTTAAGATCGTTTTCCGCCTTTGTCAAAGAATCTTCGAGCGCTTTTATTCTCTTTTCAAGTTCGGTGTCTTTGACTTTCAACGCTTCGATGTCGAGTTTCATGAGCGCGTCTGCCGCTTTATACTCTTCTTCGACCTTTTTGAGTTTTGCCTCAATGTCCGTT
>CAKQDN010000042.1 GCA_934229275.1 uncultured Clostridia bacterium
CGCCCGAACATATGAGTTAAAACAAATCAAAATGCGCCCCCAAAGTTAGAATACCTTGCGAGCGCATTCGATTAAAAGCAATTCAAATAATCAAACGAGCTTAGGCAAACGAGAATCAAAAGTCCACACGGAAGCAGACCAATTTGCTTTTGCATAAGCAATCATATCCGAATAGGAAGCCGACGTCCCGTCATTGCAGTATGCGGAGCCGGACGTCGTATCTCTTACAAGCACCTGTTTCTCGTTTCGATAACATTCCTCGAGGCTTCCACTGTTTACAGCCGCAAAGCCGCCGTTTCGGCTATAACTCAAAGACGAGCCTTTTGCCGTAAGGTTTATGCTTGCGATTAAATCTTCTTTTTTGTTGATGAGTTCGCCGCAAACGGGACATTTTGCCTCGTAGTCGGTAGTATCGTAAGTGACAGAATTGCCGCAATGCGGGCAGACTTTAGTCTGAATGCTTTCCGCCGCTAAATCGATTTTATAACCGCAGCCGCATTTCAAGGTTTTAGATTGAAAGAATCCCACCTTTGCTTCGTGATAAGTGCCGCATTTCGGGCATTTAATCAAAATTTTCCTTGCAATTTTATTTTTCCTCCGGAATAATTAATTCTTTTCTTGATTTACAAACAGGGCATTGTGCAACAATATAAATTTTTCCATCATGAACAGTTTTTTTAATGCAGTTTTTTACAATTGAATCTTTTACATCCCCTATTTTACCAAATTTGTTTTCACCACTTTTTAATACATATGATCTGCACTCATAAATATTTGCACATTGTGGACATTTTACTTCTTTTATAATATCTTGCATAATGATATATCTCCCGAAATGTTAATTAACGAAAACGACAGTGCCCCATATTTTGTTGCTTCACGCCAACCATACAACAAATTCATACCACTTTCGGTAATAATAGCAGAAGATAACATGTCTCTTAAGTTTGTTGTAGCGCTAGCGTATTCACTTATCAACCCTTGAGATAAAAAATAATCTAAACAATTCTTCAAAAGGGTAATCGTTTGTATCCCTTTTAGAGATACAGCGTAGCCTGGATTATTTTTTAAATTTAGAATTTGCCATAATACATAAGTTATTGACCGCTTTTTCATTATAAATTCCAAGTCATCACTTATATTCCATTTCCCATTTATTTTGCATGCAGGTATTAACCCCTCTTTGCATTGTAGCCGTTTTCACATATCATGTCAACTAATAAACCGATTTTTGCAAAATTTTCCCATAAAAATAATTATTATTTAGCAAGAGTGACAGAAACTGTCGCAGCCGCATACAATTTGTTTAGCAATAATGCATTTTTATTTTATACACGTCTCACAACAGTTTCCCGAGTCGGTTCATCATGGCAACTTTATGCTCTAGTAGCGAGTGAGCATAGCGAGTCAGCGTGACCGTCGGGTTATTGTGCCCGAGTATTTCGGACAGCGTTTTTACGTCCATGCCGCACTCGAGCGCGCGGGTGGCAAACGTATGCCTGAGCGAGTGAAAACCACGGTGGATAATATTCAATCTTTTAAGCAACAATTCAAAACTTCGTTGGTATGAGCGCACAGAAACGGCGTCGGCGCCCGCGGAAATCACGAAATCCGAATTACTGCTTTTCTTCAGGCTTTTCATCCGCGGAAGCAGTTGCTTCGGAAGCGGTATTACTCTCCTCGAAGCGGTGGTTTTCGGCTCGTCGAACACGATCCCGTCGTTCGTGTCATGGCAAGAGCGCGAAACCGTCAGTAGCCCCTTGGTCATGTCTATGTCCTTCCACCGCAGCGCAATCAATTCGCCCACTCGAAGCCCCGTGTAAAGACACAGCACGACCCCGAAAAACTTCTTCTTTTTATGACCGAGCGCCGCCGCTTCGATTTTCTTCTGCTCGGCGAGCGTGAAACACTCGACCTTGCGCTCGCGGAGTCTGGGACGTTTAATCATGTTAGCCGTGTATTCCTTCGCCATCCCGATCAGATGCGCCGTGCGCAACGAATTTTGAATTACCGATATGATAGCGTTAATCGTGCTCGCCGCCAGTCCGTCGCCCGTTTTAGTGTTGCCGCCGCTCATAAGGTCCGTTACGAGCGATTGCAACACTATGGGAGTGACGTCGTTTAATTCCAAGCCCCCTATTTTCGGCGCGATATGCGTGCGCACGAGTTGTTTATAGCGGATAAGCGTGCGTTCTTTCGCGCTCGGCTTTATGTAATTGTCGATCCATAAGTTAAGCCAATCTGCATACTTCATTTTCGTTTCTCCTGTGATTTTCGATTTTTTAAGTCCTTTCTCTTGCGATTTATCGCGGCAACGCAACTACTGCTAAGACGCGCAAGCAAGAATCGTTATCGTTTTTTGGAATAAACCGTCGCATTACTAACGTTTCCGATTTCGAGCGCATGCGGTTTCCGCGAACAATCGAGTCGTTATATAGAATACAAGCAACATGCGCGAAAAGCCACGATACAGCGGCAGCCTCCGCAACAAATTTTCCCGGTTTCATTCCGCTCCGCCGACCGCAAAAATTTAAAAAGAAAAAGGCTACCGCCACAAAAACGGTATGCCCACTACAATATTCTGTTCCGATTCGCGATAACGCCGCCCGTATACCGAGTTGCGACGTTGCCCGATTTTCATTCCGCAGACGTTTTCATTAAATCGAACACGATAGCAGAGCAAGCAAAAACTTCGGCAAAAGAGGCTTTCGACTATGCTTTTTTTGCTATTTCGGCGGCGGTGGCGGCGACTTCGCGTTTAAGCCATTCGGGTTCGAGCACTTCGCAGAAAGTTCCGAAACTCAACACGAATCCGACTATCGTGTCTTTGTATTGCATTTGCAAGGTAAGAACGGTCGTGTTGTCGTCGACGCACTCGGTTATCTGATTTTTTCCGTACAGATAGTCCTGAACAACCATCGCATATTTCCCGGTAAATTTTAACTTTACGTCGTACCAGTCGCCGTTGTTAGTCATTCCGAAAGAATCGAGCCAGTCCTTTTCGTTATACGCTATGGACCTGCGAAATTTTTCTTTGAGCGCGGTAAACTCGATTATTCTGTTCAGTTTGAAATAACGGAATTTTTCCGCCGTTTCGCAAAACGCCAGAACGAACCATCCGTTATTATACATGTAAAGTTTATAAGGCTGCACAGTTCTTTCGCGGACGATATTGTCGTTGGAACGATATTTTATCCGCACTTTATATCGCTTTTTGACGGCGTTTTCCATAACGTCGTAGCGTTCTTTCAAGTCGGATTCGCTCATTGCGAGCGGAAAACGCGGTATGACCGTCGGATTGAACGGCTCGACTTCGTTATCCTCCGAGCAGAACACCTTTTCCATTGCGGATTCGTACTCCGATTTTTGCGGAAAATCGTTGCGCGCTTTAAGATAGCCGGCTCCTGCCGACAAGGCGTTTCTCTCGTTTTCGGTCAGTTTCAGGCACGGGAACATATCTTTTTTGATGATTTTATAGCCGCCGTATCTGCCGGGAACGCCGATTACGGAATAGCCTGCTTTCTCGATTTCGTCGCGATAGGCAATGACGTTTCTCGCCTTCGTTTCGAGCCTTTCAGCCAATTCCGAAATACCGTGAACGTTTCCGTCACTTAAAATCATCAGCATTTTAATACAATTCGCCGTTTTCGACATATATCACCGCTTTAATTCCCCAAACGGGTATTTTACGCGCTTCGAGATTTTACGAAACGCTGTTTCGTTATTTAATCAACGTGCTGATAAGCCCGTATATGGCGCCGCCCAAAAACACAATCCACAGCAATATAACCGCAGAAATAATCAGTTTCTTCCTTATCTGCGCAAAGCCGCTTAATTGCTTTTTATCCGTGCGCGGATTGTTATTGCTTTTTTCAATATGCTTATTCTGCGATCCGTTTTTATCGGACGTATACGCGCCGTTATTATGATTTTGCCTGTTTTTCTTATTATTCCGATTATTATTGTTCTGATTATTATTGTTCTGATTATTATTCAGATTGTTATTATTTCGGTTGTTGTTCTGATTGTTATTGCTCTGATAGTTGTTATTTCGATTGTTGTTGTTCTGGTTGTTATTGTTTTGATTGTTATTATTGCGATTCCCGGATTCTTTAAGCCTTTGTTTTAATTGAATTGCAATAGCGTTTCTGTTATTCTTGCAGTACTGCAACTCTCTTTCCAGCCAACTTACCCACTCTTTCGGAACGATCGGCTTTTTCGCGCCGGGATTTACACCGTGAGATTCGACGACGTTTTTATACTGTCGTATCGTCTTTAACTCGCTCTGCTGCTGTTCGGGCAGAATTCTTTCCAGGTAAGAGATCAGATTGATCTGTCTTGTCACTCCGGCAATGTTTTTCAGGTAGTTATCCAGACGGTTATACGCATTTAGAAATTTTTGATTGTTATCTTCGGTCATATCGATCCACCAAATTTAATTTTGCTCCGAAAAAAAATCGTCGCAGAGCGCTTCGATAAAGCAAAACGCTTCTCATTCTTTCCGGCAATTCAACGTCATAAAAGCACTCTTATTATTATACTGTTTTTTACATAATTTGTCCATTGTTTCAACACATACGTCAATACGAAATTAGAATACCGCTCCCTACGCACTATACCTCCGCGCCTACGCTTAGGAGCAGAACGCAAAAAGCCTCGGGGTTAGCCGAGGTTTTGCGAAAAATCCGACGGACGCAGAACTTTCGATAAGACGAAGTTCGATGAACCCGTACACCTGTACTCCACGTCGACGCGTTCCTTTTTCCAAAACAAACTACCGGTCGAACGTTTTACGCACTCTTTAGCGTAACATCCGACGCGCACCGTAACGCTTAATTTATACCCGTCGAGGCAGTTTTTCGGCACGGCGATTTCTATATCGCAAACGCCTTTCTCGTCTGCCGCCATCCGAACCTTTTCCGCCAGCATATGTCCGAGCGGACTTCTTACCTCGACCTCGAAAACATAATCGGCACGCTCTTCCGGCCACCCGAGCGTCAGAAAAGCGTTAAGCGTTTTCCGATAACGGTCCGCGGTAAACTCGTCGGATAACGCTACGCGGAATTTTACGTCGCCGATTGCCGAGAATTTCTCGTCATCTTTATCCGCAAACAAATCGTCGAGCAGGCGCGCGTCGGCAGGCTGATCGAAATTCACATAGCATATCCGAAAAGCCGTCAGAGCCAGTTTGTCGACGATGTCTTTAACGAGGCGATTATACTGATGCAGACACTCTTTAATGTCCGCCTCGACGTTTTCGACGGAATGTTTCGCCATATTGCCGAGTTCGTTGACCTCGGTCGCTTTCAGCATATTTTTAAGCGAATTATTATGCAGAACGTCCCCGAGAAAGTCGACCGCCGCCGTATAAGTGTTGTCGGTCATTCGGATTGTTAGCGACTGTTCGCTTATAAGAACGCCCATTCGGGTTATGTACGCCTGCATATTCATCACGAAAGACGTTTCCTGCTTATCGTTTACGGCGCGGATCACGTTACGGTAGATTTCCACAGTGGATTTTTCGCGCAGTTGCTGCTCGATGCAGCGGTTTGCGTCGCCCGATAAGACGAAATCTTCGCACTTATTCTCTTTTTCTTCGGGATTAGTTTGCCCGACTTGCGTTTCCGCATTGATTTTTTGCTTTTTTTGTTTAAGTAAGCCTGCGCTCGCATAAGCCTGTTGCAATCCGACGATCGCCAGTCGTTTCAGATCGTAAACGCCGAGCGTTATAACCAGCCTGTTGATCAGATGATTATACATATTCACGCAGGACTCGATATTGACGTTGGTCGGATTCACCTTTTGGAATCTGTCCGCCAGTGCCTGATCGTCAAGCACGATATTGCATAAATAAATCACGTTACCGTCGTACGAACCGAATTGTCCTCTTTTGGGATAAACGAGCAATTCGTCCACGACGTCCCCTATGCACACCGAAAGCGACTGAAAACTATCGAAAAACTCTCCGCCGTGCATGCTCTTCGCATCGTTTTCGACTTTATCGTATATACAGCGGACTTTATCCGAATCGATCAGCGACCGCGCTCTTTTTACGGCATTTTCTATAATCTGCATATTTCCTCCGTTATTGTTACAAAAATCGACGTTGCTTGTATATCGGCAGAAAAAAACGGACACCTTGCGCGAAACGATAAATGATCGACTGTTTTCGTGTCGGAACCGACACTCGATCGGGCTATCGGAAAGCGTGACAAGGTGCCCGTACGGTGGTTATTCTGCTGTTAATGATTACTAGTCTTTTATCTCCCAGGTGAAGTTACATTTAAGTATGTAACCCTGTTTTACGGTGCCTTTCGGGGTTGCGATGGACAAGCCCAAAGACGCCTGCCAGACTCTGATTTTACCTTCGCTGTCATAGCAGATTTCGAAGTCCTGACGATAGGACGAACTTATTCCGCCGCTTTCGCTCGAAGGCATTTCCGAATAGTCGGATATTTTAAGCACCAGATTTCCAAGCGAGTCCTTTCCGTACGTAAAGATTTTTCTGAACGGGACTTTATCTTTGTCGGGAGACGCCAGGAATTTTTGGTTCGTCGCTTCCATATTGTCGAGAATTTCGTCAAAAATCATGACGATTTTCACATCCATTTGCGCAAACGGTATATATTCGTTTTTAATGAGTACATTTCTCAAATCCGTACCGCGAATTTCAACCGTATGATTAGGATCGGAAGTGTTTCCGTTTTCGACGAACGTATCGGTCGTTGCGATAAAAGTACTATACTTATCGAGAATAGACTGGAGTTGGTTTTCGCTCGGACTTAAATTCGGGTTGGTAACCAACGAAAGATTAGGATGCTTGGAAATAAACAAGCCCTGTTCGGTTTTCTGTGTGGCGTAAGTTTTTACCTTGGAAGCAGCAACGATTTTTTTCGCTTCGCTTAAAGATATTTCGCCAACCGAGTATTCTCTCAGATATTTGCCGTTATAGCCGTACTCGCCGAAGACTTTCGACGTCGGGGTCGGGGTGGCATTGGGATCCACCGTAGTGGTTCCGTTTGCCGGTTTATTACAGCCGCCGATCAGCAGGCACGGCAAAATCAAAAATATAACGCATAATTTCAAAATTTTCTGTTTCATAAAATAAATACTCCTCATAATTGATTCTCTTAACGCACGCTTATTTAGTTTTAGTCGCGCGTTTTTCCGATGTTTGTTAAAATTCTTTTTCGTTTTTTGGCAATCCGAGCATTTGCGCCTGCTATCCGGTTGATGCCGATATGTCGATTATTCCCGATATCGACACGCCTATGTTTTTCATAAATACACCTCCTCTTTAGTTAAACTCCTTTAATACCGGCAATAAGCGCCTCGAACCAGCCGAATTTACACGCGCAGTATCCGAGCGCGATTAAGCCGAGAATTACCACAATTTTTCCTATTACTTTGAACATACTTTTTACCTCCTTTTCGTGTTACAATACAATTTTACGACAATTTGTTACATTATTGCTGTAACTTTGTTTTTTTACCAAACAAAAGCAAAAACGACGGTTGCGATAGCAAGCACACATACGATTGCGGCAATCGTTAAACATACATACTTGTTTTTATTTTTATCGAGTGCCTGCGAAAGCGTTGATGCGCCCGCAAAAACCAACGACGCGCTTACCCAACAGCAAACCACGCGGTAGTTTTCCATGAAAATGCACCACAGCACGAAGTTTGCGATTGCAAGCACCGAGTAGTAAATAGTTTCTAATACAATGCGTTTTTCTTTCAGCGGATCTGCCGCCGCGTGTTCGACACAACGTCTGTATTGCTCGACAATATAGTATTTACGTTGCCCCTCAGTTTCGCAATAATCGCAATATAAGTCCGAATGACGTTTATAGAGTGCAACGGCGTTACGTTTATCCTGTTCGGTTTCGCTGCGTTTGTAGTGTTCGAGAAAACGTCTGTACAGTTCGGCAAGGTAATCTCTGTCTTTGGCTTTGCTACGTCTGTATTGTTCGGCAAAGTGTCTGTATTGTTCGGTAATAATACGCTTACTCTCTTCGGTTTCTTTAACACTGTATTGTTCGGTGAGCAGTCTGTATTGTTCGATATCTTCCTCGATATCATAGCGAAATTCGAAAACGATAAGATTCAGTATCCTATAAATAACCGCCGCAATAAAAACCGAAACTATGCCCACGACCCACTGATAACCTCGCCAGGAGAAAAATCGCGAGAAATATACGAGTCCAAAGATCAGCGCCGAACAAATCGCCCCGTGCAGGATTATTTTCAGGCAGACTTTCAGAATATAGCCCAGCCTTTTAAAAAACGCCGAACACTTTTCCTTAAAACTTTTTTCGGGCTTTGCCGCACTGTCGGGCTCGACTTTCGGAACGAGATCTTTGCGCTTTATTTTTGACTTTTTCGGTTCGGGCTCGGACTTTGTTTCGTCCGCTTTCTTCTTTTCGCGCTTTGCTTTCTCCTTCTTTTCGATCTTTGCTTTCGGCGCCGCAATTTCGCGACTTTTTTTGCCGCCGCACGCCTCTATCATAAGATCGATAAGCCCGACGAACATGCTTTCGGTAAGCAAATCGCTCACTTCCGTATAGCGTGCGCGCAGCGATTCGATATTTTTGAGCGACAACTCTATACGCTTATCGCTCCCGAACAGCCGTTTGGTCACATTAAAGAAAAGCGACAGTTTCTTTTTGTCATCGTACGAGTCGCCGATAAGGTCGGACATTTGCGAGTACATGAGAAACGGAGTTTTCGTCTTATCCGAACGGTGCGATTCAGCCGTCGTTTTCAATGCCGATTTAAAGTCCATTTCACCGTCCCCGATAGTACTTCGGTTTTATGTCCGGGCAAAGCGCGATACCGACGGAAACGTCGTCACCGATGCCGATTCTCTCGCCCATTTCGGATATGAACACGCTTACTTCTTCCCCTTTTTCATTTAGTATTTTATCCACGATCGGCAACACCAGCGCTTTTGCGAAATTATCCAGCGAACGATACGGATTGATAAGTCCGTCCGTAAACACGATTACGCCGTCCACGGCGCTCAGGTCGATTATTTTAACCGACAAATGCTCGAAAGCGTCGGTCTGACACATGGAATTGGTTAAATTCGCAACGTTTTCATCCGAGTCGTCGGTAAAAACGGGAAAAACTTCACCGCGCCTGAAAACGAAACATCCGCCGTCGCCCAAAGACGCGCAAACCAATTTACCGGCGAATATCATCGCGCCGTTAAGCGTGGTTCCGTAAGCCACCTGAGGATCGTTTTTCAGCCTGAACGCTTTTTCCTCGGGAAGAGCGGACAGTTCGCGTTTAGTAAGCGGTTTTTCGGACAGATTGCGTTCGACGAGCGCATTCCACGCGCAGAGAATTTCGAGCCGAAGTTTCTTTTCGACCTCTTCGCGGCTCGCACGGTTAAAAAGCGGCTTTTCGATGCTTTTGAACACGCTTATAACCGCGTCGGAAGCGAATTTGCTGCCACGGTCGCTGCGGACGTAGATTTCTCCGCCGTGACCGTCGCAGGCGGTGACTATCGTTCGCTCGTCGTCGTGATAGCCGGCGGAAAAGTCCTGACAGGGTTTGCCTGCTTTAACGTGGCTGTAACCTATTGAAGTTTTAGTAAAAAACCTTACCATTCCCAGTCGTCGACCTCCGCAATAGCCTGCTGCACCTGCTGTTTAACCTCTTCCGTTACCGAGGCGTTTTTCTCGGCGTGAATACTCGTAGAAGTCGATTTTACTTTCGAAGCGGTTAAAACTATAATCTTGATTATGCGATCCAGAAGTCGCGAATCGTAGCACTCGATGACGTCGCCGTTGCCCGAAACGAAGTCGGTGAGGCATTTTACGGTGCGTTTGTCGTTGAGTTCGATCGCTATTCCGTATTTGAGCGCGACTTTGAACCACGCCAACTTTTTAAGCGCGGAAAGTTCGTCGCTCATATTGTCGTTCGTCGGGTGTCCGTCGGTCATGAGCAGGATAATGGGCGCAACTCCGCCGTAGTCGGGCATGATTCCGCCTTTCGATTCCTTTTTGAGAATTTCGGCGAGTTTTTTATAGGCGATGTGAAGATTACTCCATCCGCCCGCCTTTATATCGCGGAATTCGAATTGTTCGACAGGCTTACATCTGTCGCCGTTGAGGAAAAACGCGTCGGTGGAATAGGTTATGACCGTGACGTAAAAATCGACGTTGGTGTTTTCGCTCTGCATTTCGGTGAGGTACTTCTTTATGTCGCGGATCGCGCTGTTGACCTGCGCTATTCTCTCTCCGCGCATGCTCGTCGAGCAATCCACGACGATAACGACGTTAAGCCGCTGCTTTGCGATTCTGTCGGCGATCGCCACACCGGTACTACCACTCAATGTCGTTCACCTCTTCGAGTTTGTCGGCGATCTGCTCCTGCGCCATATGGTTGTTGTCAACGACCGCTCCGGCAACTCCGCCGCCGTTTGTGGACGCGCTGTTGGACTTGACTTTGGACGCCGTGACGGCAATGACCTTGATGACTTTACGAAGCGCCTCCGCCGTGTACACTTTAAGCACGGTTTCGGGATTGCCGGTGAATTTTCGAAGCACGTCCATCGCCTCGTCGGTGTCGATTCCGATCGCCAGAGCGTATTTCAGCGCGACGCGGTACCAACCCTTCTTTTTAAGGTCGTCGAGATGTTTTTCCCAGTCGTAACTGGTCGGAAGTCCGTCGGTCATTAAAATGATAATGGGCGCGATTCCGCCGAGGTCGGGCATCTGACCGCCCTTTTCCTTCTTGCAAAGCCACTTCGAAAGAGCGTCGTAGGCTTCGGAAAGATTGGTTCCTCCGTCGGTGGACAAGTCCTTCCACTTAAAGTCGCTTACGTCTTTCGGTTCGGAATATATCCACTCGGCTTTTTCGCTGAATTTAAGCGCGGAAATTTTGATTACCGCGTCGGACGTATCCTCCTGAATTTCGGGCATTATGCTCATAACGTCGCGTATGGCGTTATTGACCGCTCCGATTTTTTCGCCCTCCATCGATCCCGAATTGTCGATTACGAACAACAAATTCAGTTCCTGACGGGCTATGCCGTCGCCTAACGTTCTGTCTTTCATTTACTTAATCCTCCGTTTTCTATTTCTTTTTTGATTTTTTCCACGACGCCGTCCTTTTCCGTAAGCGCCTTGACTATGCCGTCAATATTGCGGGATACGCTGCGACCGCACCTCGGATACATTTTGGACAGCGATATGACCGGCTGAAAATCCGGTTCGACGTACTTTTCGCCCTCTTCTTCCGCTTGCTGACGCTGACTTTCTTTAATCAACTCGATATCTTCTTCGCCGTAGTAATCCAGAACGTCAAAAGCACAATTTTCAAGTTCGTGCTTATATTTCTCCGCAATTGCCCTGACATCCGCCTCCGTCAACCCGTTTAACGGAAATTCTATGCTGTAACAGAGGTCGGGACCGCACTCGCTGTCCGTTTCGAGATAATCCAGATCCATTAACACTTCATATCCGTTTATATTTACTTTGATTCCGTATGCCGGACCGCAAAAAGATTCGGTATAATAAAAGGTCGGCTCGTATCCGAGTTTATAAAAACCTTTCAGATATTCGTTGGTCAGTTTTTCACATTCCCGAAAGTTCTCTTTACAGTCTTCGTATTCTTTTTTCCAAATCATTTTATTTCTCCTACAGTATTTTCGTCGAATTTTATTTTCAGGTTGCGGATTATCGGCACGACGCCGTCGCCCGCAATCGTTTTAACGTTTCCGCTCGCGTCTTTAATCTCGACGTCTGCTCCGAGCGCGAGTTTTATTCCCCATAGCGAGGGATTTTTCCTGTTGGTGACCACTTTTCCTT
>CAKQDN010000043.1 GCA_934229275.1 uncultured Clostridia bacterium
CACACGTACTCGCCGGAAGATAAGTCCGATGATAAAAACGAAACTACCGAAGACTAACGCAAATTTATACTAAAAATAGCGCGAAAAACACCCGCTTGCCTATAACGAGTGAAAAGACAAAATAAAAGCGACAAAGCCCGACCTTTCAAAAACGATAAGTCAGGGCTTTTTGTTTGTGATTAAAGACGCGATATGTGTGCGAGTGAGTTTGCAATTAACGGCTGAAAATGATGTTTCGTTTTTATCTCATAAATCGTTGAAAAATTTTTAAAATAATGATAAAATTATAATATCATCGAAACGGAGAACGAACATGACAGACAGCACCGAAGCGAAAAAACTATTGATTGTGCGGATTATGCAGATACTCGAATACTACAGCGACGTAAATCATCCGCTTACTCAAGAAGATATTATAAGGAAGTTATACGACGATTACGGCATAGAAGCGGAGAGAAAGGCGATAGGTCGTAATATCGCGCTTTTGCAGGAAATGTTCGAACGCGAATCGATAAATAAAACGGCTACGGCAATAGTTATAGAATCCGATAAACGCAAAGGGACATTTATCGACAAGCGTTTATTCGAGGACTCCGAACTTCGGTTGCTTATCGACGGGGTTCTTGCAAGCAAGCATATTTCGGAAAAATACTCGAAAGATCTGATAGAAAAACTTTCGATGCTGTCGAACAAGTATTTTAAGACGAATATAAAGCACGTCTATTCGGTTAAAGATTGGGATAAAACCGAAAACAAGGCGCTTTTTTATAACATCGGAATAATAGACGAGGCGATTGAAAAGAGTTTGCAGATTGCGTTCAATTATAATAAATACGGCGCGGATAAAAAATTGCATAAAACTTCGTCGCATACGGCAAGTCCATATCAACTCATTTTGCATAATCAGCACTACTACCTTGTTTTATTGAGCGAAAAGTGGAAGAAAATTTGTCATTTCAGATTGGATAAGATCACGGATATAGAGATAACGAGCACCCCCGTTACGCCGCTTCGTTCGTTGCCGGGATATGAAAATGGGCTCGATTATAAAAAGTATTCCACTGCTCTTCCGTATATGTTTACCGATCGGACCGAGCGGATAACGTTTATTTGCGACGATGACATTATCGATCAGGTTGTGGACTGGTTCGGAAAAAGTATTAAAATAAGTAAAACCGGCAGCGGAAAATACGAGGTGTGTGTTTCGGCAAGCCCGAACGCAATGGAGTATTGGGCAATGCAATATTTGAATCATGTCGAAATAAAATCGCCGCTTCCGCTCAGAGAGAAAATTAAAAACAATTTGCTTGCGGCAGAAGAAAAATACAGATAAAATCGGTGCGGATATTCACGGCGCCGCGAGTCGGCAGGCAAAAAACGAGATTGGCTATGTGACGAAAACGGGACGGCGAATATGCTATATTCTTTTTGCAGACAAGAAACGGACTGCAAAAGGAGTCTTTAATTTATGATAGTAACTGCGGTACAAAAGGGCACTTCGGTGTACGTTTACGGAGAGAGAAGCCATCTTCTGTTTAATAAAAGCGGCAAACTTTACGGATATACCGGGAATTCGGTTTCGGTTAAGAACGGAAACACGGTTTATACATATAACGAGCGCGGAACGCTCGTTTCTACGCATAGCGCGAGGTGATTAAGATGAATATCTATTTGGGTAAAAACATCGACGGTCGGGTGGTGAACGCCGATTTACGCGATATAAAGCATTTGTTGATAGTTGGCAAAACGGGCGCAGGTAAAACGGATTTTATAGGGGCGATAATACGCGATTTTATAAGTAAAAACAAAAGCGACGCAATTAAATTCTGTTTATTCAGCGACTGTTGGTTTTTGTTGAAGGATGAGATATCGCCCGAATACTTGCTTTACGGCGCGGAAAAATCGATTGCGAAAAGCGAAGACGAAGCGAACGATTTGCTTGATTGCATTTTGACTGATATGTCGGTGCGATTAGGTAAACTCACGCAAAACGTTTCCGATTTTCCCGAGTCGGAGAATATGCCCGAAATTGTGCTGTTGTTCGATAATAATGCTTTCTACTTTCGGACAGAAATCAACGAAAAAATCAACAAAATAATCGGGTGCGGAAATAATATCGGGGTGCATGTCGTATTTTCGTTGCAGCAGATATCGAAAAAAGACGAAACTTCGATAGCGGTCTTTCCGTCGGTGCTGTGCGGTAAGTTGAGCAGTGAAAAAGAATATAAAAAGTTGCATGTCATGAAAATAACGGAAATGTCGGGCGAGTTTTGGTTTGCGTTGAAAAGTCCTGTTTTTTCCGAAAATGTCAGGTGTGATATCTGAATGTACCGAAAACGTCGCGTTCTATAGGATATAATAGCCTCGAAAAAAACAAAAGAGGTATTTGCCATGAGCGAATTTGACAAAATCATAGGTTATAAAGACATCAAAACGGAACTTATCCGCATTTGCGACGTAATCAAAAGCCCGGAGAAGTATAAGAAACTCGGAGTCGTTCAAAGCGGCGGACTTCTTTTAGACGGCGACCCAGGCGTGGGCAAAACGCTTATGGCGAACTGTTTTATAAAGGAGAGCGGAAGAAAGGCGTTTGTATGCCGTAAAAACAAGCCCGACGGAGAATTTGTCAACGAAATAAAAAACGTGTTTTCCGAGGCTGCGAAAAACGTTCCGTCGATTGTTCTTCTCGACGATATGGATAAATTCGCCAACGAGGACGATTTTCACAGAAATGCCGAGGAATATGTCACCGTTCAATCGTGTATAGACGAAGTAAAGGGCAAAGACGTTTTCGTGCTTGCCACAACTAACGGAACGGATAATTTTCCTAAGTCTCTTCTTCGCGCAGGGCGTTTCGATTACATAATAAACGTCGACGCGCCGAAAGGGAAAGACGCGGTGGAAATCGTAAAATACTATCTTTCTCAAAAGAAAGCGGTTGCGGAAATCGACGCCGAAGAGATTGTCGGGCTGCTGAAAGGAAAATCCTGCGCGGCGCTGGAAACGGTAATAAATACGGCAGGGCAATACGCCGGGTTTGCGAATAAAGAAAAGATAGACTTAGGCGATATTCTCCGGGCGTGCATGCGTATTATCTATGACGCTCCCGAAAGTACTGTGCCGCACGATCCTTTCATCCTCGAAAGAACGGCATATCACGAAGCCGGTCATACCGTTGTTGCCGAAGTGCTGGAGCCGGGTAGTGTAAATCTTGTATCCGTTCGCAAAAACACCGGAGTGGCAGGCGGATTTACTTCCTACAATAATCCCGACGACTATTGGTTTTCCGAAACGCACATGAAAAACCGCGTTATGGCGATTCTTGCCGGTAAGGCGGCTACCGAAATAATTTTCGGGGAAACGGATACCGGGGCAAACGACGATTTGCACAGAGCGTTCGAAATCGTCGAAAGATTTGTCGATAATTATTGTTCTTACGGGTTCGGATATTGGGAAGAGCGCGGCAGTTCGCCCGTTCGTCTTTCCCGAAGAGAAGACCGTATAACTGCGGATATGGAAAATTTTTATGCAAAAACGAAAAAAATACTCGTCGAAAACAGGGATTTTCTCGAAAAATTGGCAAAACGCTTGCAGGAAAAGGATACGCTTGTAGGCTCGGAGATTAAAGCGGTTAAGGAGAGCGTAGCAAAATGAGTAGCGGCGAGCGCGGCGCAACGGATTATGCGGTAATCGACGTCGAAACGAGCGGTCTTAATCCCGAAAGCGACGAAATAGTCAGGCTATCGGCGTTGAAAATCGAAAATAAAACGATTACAGACAGATTTTTTGCGCTTATAAAACCGCAAAAGTTTTTAAGCGAAGCGGTCGAGAATTTTATAGGAATCACAAATGCCGATTTATCGGATAAGCCCGGAATAAACGACGTTTTGCCGGACTTTTTAAACTTCATAGGAGATAATACGCTTGTCGCACACAATATCGGATTCGATACGGAGTTTATAAACGAAGCGTTGAAAAAAATCGGAATGCCCTTGCTGAAAAATAAAACGATCGATACGTTATCGCTTGCGAAAAACAAATGCGAATCGTCCGGATTTTCTTTGCGTGAAGTCGCAAAAAGCCTGGGCGTCGCTTATAAAGATTTTTCGTATGAAGAAATTACTTTTAACGTGTACGAAAAATTAAAGGATATGCGCAATCGAGGATAGGAGAAAGACTGAGTATGCCCGAAAAACGATTGTATAAAAAACTGAACGATACCTGGTTTGACGACGATAAAAGTCAGCAACGAGCGAGGGAAAACAGGTTTTACGAAAAGGCAAACGGCGAAAAAGTCGGAGTAAAACCGAAATCGAAAGCAAAGCCGAACCCCCGTGCCGACCATAAACACGAATACTTTCCGGTCATAATTTGGAACAAGTCTTTGTGGAATAACAAAATTTGCGGCGGAGTAGGCGAGCGTTGCCGCATTTGCGGAAAGAAGAAATGCGATTATTCCGTTTTTCGTAAGGTCGACGAACCTTGTAAATTCTACGGGGATATGGAACATTTTTGGGAGGAAAACGGCAAACTTACCCCGATCGACAAAAACACTTATCGCAAAACGATTTTTCTGGGCGGCTCGCAGACGGTGAACGAATTGACGGTGGAAATCGGGAATAAACTCGTCGATTATATGAACCTCGGGAATAAACTCGTTATCGGCGATTGTAAAGGCGCGGACCTGGAAGTGCAAAAATTTCTTGCCGAGAACGGATATAAGAACGTGGTTGTATATTATAGCGGCGACCGTGCGAGAGTAAATATAGGCGGTTGGGAAGAGAAGAAAATCGACGCAAATAAATTCGACACAGGCTACGACCTTTATAAAAGAAAAGACGAGCAGATGTCTATCGACGCCGACGAAGGCTTTATGGTTTTAAAAGGTGCGACGCAAGGGACGATGGCGAATATCGAGCGGCTTGTTGCCTTAAAAAAAGATTGTCTTGTCGCTTTTCCCGAAAGAAGCGAGAGGGCAAGGCGGCTTAACACGACCTTGTACTATATACGTCTTATAAATAAAGAAGAGGATATAGTTTGGCTGAAAAAGTGTCTGGAAAGAATGAAAAATGGATAAGTTAAGAATTCTGGTTTGCGGCGGCAGACATTTTGCCGATTACGGTTTGCTTGAAAAAACTATAAACGGCGTTATTGCCAAGAGCGGATGTTCGGATGCCGAAATCGTAAGCGGACATTGCGTCGGAGCGGACAGACTGGGTGAACTTTATGCCGAAAAGCATAACGCTCCGGTAAAAATATTTCCTGCCGAGTGGAAAAAGTACGGAAAGCGCGCAGGGCCTATCAGAAACAAGCAAATGGTGGACTATATCGGCGGTTTTGAAAATAAAGCGGTCGTCGCGTTCGTAAGCGCAAACACAAAAGGCACGCGGAACACGATAACGCTTGCGAAAAAAGCAAATATCAAAGTGTATCGATTTGAATATGAGGTTAAAAGATGACAAACACAAATGATTTTTTATTCGAGAAAATCGGAAACGAAACATATCTTACTAAATACGACGGCTCGGAAGAAAATATCGTACTGCCGGATGACTATTGCGGCGAAAAATACGTTATTAAAGAAAGGGCGTTTTTCGGTAACGACAATGTTCGGAAAATAGTTATTTCCGGAGGCGTTAAGGAGATAGGGAGCCATGCTTTTGAGCGTTGTAAAAATCTCAACGAAGTCGTCATGAACGACGGCGTCGGTAAAATCGGGGATTTTGCGTTCAAAGATTGTGATGAACTGCAAAAGGTCGTTCTTGCCGACACGTTGACGGAAATAGGATACGAAGCGTTTTATTGGTGCGAAAAATTGAATGACGCCCTGGTTATCGACGCTTACGTAAACGACAGGCACGAGTGCTTTTTGCCAAGCAGAACCAATCCGCGCTTTCTGCTACTTCGCGTAGTCGAAAAATACGAGGGCGATTTAAGCGAGTGGAAAATTTCCGAAGGAACGGCGATTGTAGGTTCGTGTGCTTTTAAGGATATGTATTATATGAAACGAATCGGCGTTCCGATAAGCGTGAAGAGTTTTGGCAAAGACTTGTTCGATTTCAGTCCCAATGTGATTCGTATCGATTATGCCGGGACGAAAGAAGAGTGGCTCTCGCTTCCCGGAACGGAGCAAAAAGACTTTTCCGGGAAGGAAATTTTTTGCGCCGACGGAAAAATTTGTTAAAAATTGCTTATCGAAACGTAAATTAGTTGCGTATAAAAAAATTATATGATATAATAGTAGACAGTTAATCGTTCGTTTGTTGAAATGCGCGAGCGAAAAAATAAAAAAACCAAAACACGGAGGAAAAAATGCTTACTTTAAGTTTTAATCAAATTTCTAATAAACTAGATGTAAAAATAGTTAATCAATATTTAGACATTATGAACAACGTTAATCCGGAAAATCCCAAATTTCAAGAGAGCTTTTCTGATTTTTATCAGATAAATAACAGCGGCTGGAAAAGCCCGGCGATCATGAAATCGCTATTTTTTAATGTTTTTTCTGCATTTAATGAAATAAATAAAAAAGGCTATCAACTCAATTATGAAATGATTGTAACTATGCTTTCAAAAATAAGTGGAATGACTGAGAAATCATTCTCTAGTAAAATGCTACATACATTATGCAAAGATGAGCCTATAATTGACAGCAAAGTAATAGGGAAGATTCAAGACAAAAAGTCTAATTTTAAATTGGCGACTGGATATGCACAATCTCTTTATGCTGCAAATTATACGCTACCTATGGCAATAGACTTACATGACTGTTTGAAAAAATATTATGGTATTCTTAAAAAGGATGCTTCAACCATTTTATACATAAGCGAATTTGATAATTGGTGCAAAGGAAAAGGGATAAATTCGAAACTTATTTCCGATACAAAGAAAATTGACTTTTGGATGTGGCTTGCATAATAAGGAGACAAAAATAATGACAACAACTGAAAGATGTAAAAAACTGATTGAAAAACACAAAAAGGCACTCGAAAACAATTATTTTTTGCCGATTTTCGTGGACGCACTCGTTGAGGGCGGTATCGAATTCTTCGACGAATTGCGCGATTGCCTTGAAAAAGCAGGAATAGATCTTAAAG
This sequence comes from uncultured Clostridia bacterium, assembly GCA_934229275.1. GTDB lineage: Bacteria > Bacillota > Clostridia > Christensenellales > Pumilibacteraceae > Neoclostridium. Next base: position 7,098 of record CAKQDN010000043.1, read on the forward strand.
AAGTGGATTTCTAAAACGGGAGAGAAAGAAAATATGAAATACATAATAATCACAACGGAAGATAAAAGAAAAAAATGGTGGGAATGCGATTGCCTGCCCACCCCTTTAAAAACAGTGACATTCGATTCTTTTGAAGAAGCAAAAAGATGTTTCAGAGAAATGATCGTTTCAGAGATGTCGAAAAGCAAAAACGTCAAAATCAAAGACGGTTGGTGTAAGCAATTAAAACAATTCGTAAAGGATTGCGACATGCATCCCGATGAAAACGAGGATGAAGTTAACGTAACTTGGAAAGACGTTGCGGCAATGAACGACATATTGGTAAAAATTATTACCGATCCGAATTATTTTTGCCCGAAAAAAAATATTTCCATAAAAAGCGTGATGGATGAAGAATATCTGTGGGCATTCGTGGCGAACAAGGATGTTTTTGCCGTTTCGCTCAATCAATCCGAAACGACTTTCGGAACTAACGCGCACATTATGGATGACGAAAACAAAGAGTACTATTTCAAGTATGAAATCAATAACTACGACGGGGATTTGTTGGAAACGAAAACTTTGCGTCTTATAGTCGTTGATTAAAGACGGTGTATTTTGAATCCGTTTGACTTGACTGCGGAAATTTTGAAATAATAAACGTAAAATCAAAGTCAATGCGACAAATTCGTCCCATTGACTTTGGTATAATGTGCCCGTAACAAAATTCTTTACACAAATTTATTTTTTACGAGGTGCAAATTATGAAAAAAATCTTAACTTATTCCGAAGTCGAAACGGCAAAGAAATTCGCAGACGAAATGTCCGGAATCATTTCCGTCATTGTAAATACCTGCGCGGATAAAGACGGAGAAATATTCCTCTCTCCCGAAGCGAATGATATTGCCATCGTTTATCTCAAAAAAATGACGGAATTCGTCGATGAAAAAGGTCGCCTTAATATCGCGCGGGTGAAGGATGACGCGTCTTACTACACTGCAGAAACCGAGGAAGACAAAACCGGCGTCGAAACCGTTTTTCTGAAAGCCAAGATAACTAACGCCGACGTAAATTCGATCATATCCGCGTATGATTGCGTAAAACGTAAGATCGAAAGCGGAGAAACCGATGCGCTCGACGAAGAAAAGTACGGCTGCAGAACGGTTTTGCGCGCTAAACGTCTTGCGAAACTGCTCGAAGTCGGCGCGCCCGAAAAAATAACGAATATAGAAAAATGTATGCTCATGGAAGCGATTGCGTTTCATTGCTTAAACGTAAACGACGCGCTTATTCCGATGGATTAAAGCCGTTATGAAAGTTATATTTTTAGACGTGGACGGGGTTTTGAATACTCCGTCGTCGGGAAGTCGTTGTGGCGAGTATATCGGGATCGACGACGAAAAGGTTGAAAGACTTAAAAAAATCGTAGAGAAGACAGGCGCCGAAATCGTGCTTGTTTCTACATGGAAGAAACTTTGGCGCAAGGAAGAAAAATTAAAGCCTTTGCAAGACTATTTAGCGACTTATCTCGACGAAAAATTGGCAAAACAAGGGCTTAAAGCGGTCGATAAAACCAAAGACAGGGCGGACGGGCAATATCTTTCGCGCGGTGAGGGGATACTCGAATACGTTTATCGCAACAATGTCGGTAATTTCGTTATTCTGGACGACTGCCAATTCGATTACGACGGTTGCGACCTGACCGATAAACTTATTAAAACGTGCCAAACGGAAGGGCTTACGGACGAACAAGTCGGAAAGGTTTGCCTGATAATGTCTAGGAATAACGGTAACGAAAGAGGTTCTTGATTGTGGAAAACAGCGGCAACATAAAGTATAAATTCGATAGGAAAAGCGGCGGATATGTGGTTGTTATTGCGAATGCGATAAACGGCGTCGTCGATATTCCGCCCGTTTATAACGACGGTAAAAACGGAGAACACCCCGTGGTTGAAATCGGGAACGAGGCGTTTGCGCTCAGCGATGCCGAATGCGTTCGTATTCCTGCAAGCGTTACAAAGATTTCGCTTGACGCATTATACGCCTATGTTGCTCTGGAAAATATTTTCGTGGACGAAGGCAACCCCGTTTACAAATCTATCGACGGAGTTTTGTATAGCAAAGACGGCGAGAGCCTTATCCGTTACGCAAAAGCCAAGAAAAATACGTCGTTCGATATCCCGGACGGTGTGGTTGAAATCGGCGATTTTGCTTTTTTTGGTAGCAAAAATTTAATATCCGTAACGATTCCCGGAAGCGTAACGAAAATCGGCGAATGGGCGTTTTCTTTCAGTGGATTAAAAACGGCAAATATTCCGAATGGAGTAAAAACGATAGATAATTGCGCGTTTAACGGTTGTAAAAACTTGGAACAGGTATATATTTCTGCCAATGTAATACATATTGGAGAACGTCCTTTTGACGGATGTTGGAGTTTACGGTCTATTTGTGTCGATAAGCAAAATTCCGTTTATCAATCAAAAAAATGTTCGCCGGAGTCTTTCGATATGTATTTATGCGCTAAAGACGGAACGCTTATTTGTTATCCTTCGGGCACAGGGTGTCAGAGTGTCGACGACACGATAAACGCAAATACGATACTTGATGACCTCGTATTTGATGTCGATTTGCCGAAAGGTCATATATTTGAATACAATGCGGAAACGGACGACTATGCGTTTATCGTCGGTGCGTCGGTTTTTACCGAGAAGCAGGGCGTTGAAATTCCGCCCGTTTACGACGACGGTATTCACGGTGAGCGACCCGTAACCGAAATACGAAGAAACGGACAAATTACAAATTTTCTCGTATATCTGAGTATACCGAAGAGTGTCAAAAAAATAGGTTTCGACGTGCATCCGTTTTGTCGAGCGAGTATAATATTCGTTGACGATGAAAACCCGAATTATAAATCTAACGACGGAGTTTTGTATAGCAAAGACGGTGAGAGTCTTATCCGATATCCGCATGGGAAGGTCGATTCGACGTTCACTGTTCCCGGCGGAGTTACGGATATATGCGAAAGGGCTTTCGAAGATTGTCCGCATTTGAAAGAAGTGGTAATATTCGACGACGTGCGTTTTATCGGCGGTTATACTTTTAAGGGGTGCGATTTGAAAGCGGTGAAGTTCCCGACATCGTATAATTGGGTGCTTACTGCTTATATTGACGAAACGCCGCGACATATCGGCTGGCTTTCTGCCGATTGCTTAAAAGACGAAAAAGTTGCGGCAAAGTACTTATGTAAAAAATATTCAGGTTATATGTGGACTCCAATGCCGGATATTCCGGAAGACTCTAAAATTAAAAATTTAGAAAAATAAAAAAACGAGGTGAAAACATGAAATACACGTCTGCGGAAGCAGGAAAACTGCTCAAAAAACTTAACGACGAACAGGCGTCGATCATTCTGCGCGAACAGAACGGTAAAGAATTCCTTGCCGCGGTAGGCGAGGACGTCGAGTCCGTTCGCCCCGAGTACGATTTTGCGGAAACGCAAAGCGCGCTTGCGGAGGTCGAAACGAAAATAAGGAAACTCAAACACACACTCAATGTGTTCAATTCGACCACGGTCATACCCGAATTCGGCATGACGATAGACGAAATGCTCGTCTACATTCCGCAACTCACCGCGCAGAAAAACCGGCTTGCGAGAATGAAGGACAAGTTGCCTAAAGTGCGCGAGCAGACGCGCGTAAACTCGTCGATTCTCGATTATCGTTACATCAATTACGACGTAAACGAGGTCGCGGCGGCGTATGAAAACGTTTGCGATACTCTGGCAAAGGCGCAGAACGCGCTCGATGCGGTAAACATGTTAAAGTCTTTGGAAGTTGACCTCTAAGGACTTTTCTATCGTTAATTTTCCGTCCGACAAAACACATCAATCGATTTATGTGGCAGGTTGAGGTTCAAGGTTAAGGGTTTCCGTTATTTTTTTCGGTTATCCGTTATCTGTCATTGTTCGGCGTTGAAGTATTTTGTTAATAATATTCTTGTTTTGTCGGCAAAAACTTGAAAGCGGCATTTGCTTTCTGGCAGATGCTTGCTTTCCGGCGGGTGAAGTTCGGTTTCAACCCGTTATTTTTTTATTGCAGCGTCAATATGAAAAAATGTGGGGAAGCGTGTGATTTTGTAGGAATATATTGCAATTAAACAAAAGGCAAAGAGAAAATCAAAAATTTCACAAACTAAATTTGTGTTTCAGTATAAATATGCTTGACATAGATATAGAGGAGTGCTATAATCGAATGTAATAGCGCAACTAAATTATGAAGAAATTACGATAGAGGGTAAATAATTATGGGTTAAATATGAGTTAAACAGAGGAAAAAGCAAATTACAGAGAAAAAAGAAGGTGCGCGGCTCTGTATTGTTTCGGGAATAAATTTTTTATATTGCCGAACATTATTTATATAAATGGAGAACTCGTATGACTGAAGAAGAAGTAGATAGAAACGTCAGATTATATATGATGTCAATGGACTTGTGCCCGAGTCAAGAGGGCTTTAAAATGTTAGCGAAAGCGATAGTACTGCGAATTTATTGCGGTTTGCCGCGGATAAAAATATTCGAAATGCTCGGGATCGAATTCCAAAAAAGTCGTCGTGGTATTGAACGTAGCATGCATAAGTGCATAGCCAAACTCGATAAGAATGAACGTCAGGATATTATGAGCAG
>CAKQDN010000044.1 GCA_934229275.1 uncultured Clostridia bacterium
TCTGCCGTCTATGAAGTGCATGAGAACAATCCGGCACTGCTGCCGTCGCAGCTGTTCGGCTCCGGACTCAAAATCGTGGGCGCATACGCCTTTTCAAGAGATACCGTGCTCGAGAAAATCGAATTCGCCGAAAATTCTTCGCTCGAAAAACTGGACGACAACGCGTTCAGTTACTGCAATCTTCTCACCGGCGTCGTTTTGCCCGAAGGACTGCAGGACATCGGCGAAGCGTGCTTCTACGAAACTACGGAACTTAAAAACATCGTCATTCCTCGTTCGGTAACGCACATAGGAGTAGGCGCGTTCAACGACGGCGGAATTTATCTCGAAGCGGGCGAATACGTTTATGCCGACAACTGGCTGGTCGCGTATAAAAGCAATCAGCGCGACGTGACGTCGCTCGGCAAAAATCAGATAAAGAACGGAACGTATGCAATCGCGGACAACGTTTTTGCGCTTTGTCCCCGCTTAAACGACGTAACGCTGCCTTCTTCGCTCGAAATACTCGGAACTAACGCTTTTGCGGCATGCACGCAACTTTATAAAGTAGTCATGCCGAAAGTGAGAATTATCGGGCGAGCCGCATTCGCTTCCTGCTCCATTCTCAGTTCCGTGGACTTCGGCGATAATCTGCAAACCATCGAAAAATATGCGTTTTTCGGATGCGTTACTTTCGATAACAATAAATACAGCCCCGAGGATACGCTCCCTTCCAGCGTCAGAAAAATCGGCGCGCTCGCGTTCTACAACACCAAATTGTGGAACGAAGCCACCAACGGCGTCATTTTCTGCGGAAAATGGGCAGTCGGCACGACCACGTTCGGAAAGATAAGCGGCATTTACTGGGATTCACTGACTTCTGCCGACCTTCATATTCCGATCGAGGGCGGCAGAGTAGACTGCGTCGGAATCGGCGACTATGCTTTCATCGTTCAGTGGAATATACCCAAAATTTCGGGTCTTGAAAACATCAGATACATTGGAGAGGGTGCGTTCTACGGATGTCAGAATCTCGGATCCGTAACGTTCAGCGACGACCTTCGCGAAATTCCCGACTATGCTTTCGCGCATTGTCTGAGCCTTGCGGCGGTAACGCTTCCGGACAGATTGCGTTCTATCGGCAGATCCGCGTTCTTCGATTGTCAGCGTCTGCGCTCGGTAACCGTTCCCGAAACGGTCGAATCCGTCGGCGAACACGCGTTTAACTCTTGCATTAACATGACCGAAGTCGTTCTTCCGGAATCGCTGGAAGAAATCGCGTCCTACACGTTCTACGCAAGCGCGATTAAAAACATCACCGTCGGCGCGAACGTCAAGAAAATCGGAACGAAAGCGTTCGGAAAAAGCCAACTTGCGGAAATCACTTTCGCCGGTAACGTCGAAGAAATCGGTTATGCCGCATTCTACAAAACTCAACTTACCGCAATAACTCTTCCCGACAGCCTTACTAAAATCGAAAAAAGCACTTTTTACGGTGCTAACAAACTCAAGAGCATCGATTTCGGTTCCGGAGTTAAAGAAATCGGCGACTATGCGTTCTACGGAGCAGACAGCCTCGAAAACGTCGTAATCCCCGAAAACGTTCAATCGATCGGCAGTTACGCTTTCGCAAAATCTGTAAACCTTAAGTCGGTCGTTCTGGGTAACACCGTTAAAGAGATCGGCGACTATGCGTTCTACGGCGACGAAAACCTTACGCTTTACTTTAAAGACGCTCGCGTAGACGAGGGCAAAGCGGAGCGCTGGAATTCTTCTTTCCGTCCCGAAATCTACGGATGTACTTTCGAAAACGGCAGACTTAAATCGTTCACCGTTTCCGCGGCAACCGTTCATAACTCGCAAATCGTCGTCAAAATAGTCGAGGACGACAGCGAACGCTTCGAACATACGGTAATCTCGCTCAATATGGCGGTAATCGACGGCTACGAATGCGTCGGATTCACCACGGTCGAAGGCTCGGACGAAGTGCAGTACACGCTCGCGGACGCACTCACTGCACCCGAAGGCACCGTTCTGTACGCAATATGGAAGGAATACGTTGCTCCGTCCGAACCCGAGCAACCTTCCGAAAATCCCGGAGAGGATAAGCCCGGCGAAAATCCCGACCAAACTGCTTCGACCGCACTCGATTCGCCCGAAAGCGCGTCGGCAGCCGAACTTCTCGAAGGTGCGTATTCGGCACTTCTAATCAAGTAATCAACTTTACAGGAGAGACATATGAATAAATTCAAGAAAATCATTCTTACTGCGGCGCTTGCAGTGACGGCGTTATCCGTAACGGCGTTCTCGGCAGGCTGCAATAAGGACACCGAAAAGAAATTTTCGCTTTCTTTCGAAACAAACGGCGCGACCGCAATCTCCGCGGAGTCGGCAACAGAAGGCAGCAAATATACTCTGCCCAAGCCCGAGCGCGAAGGATACGAATTCGTAGGCTGGTACACGGACGCTTCTTTTTCGGGAAGCCCCGTAACCGAAATCACCGTTTCGTCGGATATGACGTTCTATGCGAAATGGACTAAACTGTACACGATAACGCTCGACGCGAACGGAGGAAGCGTTTCTTCCGCAACCGTTACCGTTAAGGAAGGCGCAAGCGTGTACGACGCGGTTAAAGACATCGTTCCCGTTAAAGGCAACCTCACTTTCGGAGCGTGGTTTGTCGGCGGCAGCGAACTGACTTCTTCCGTAGTTGCAAATGCCGATATGACGCTCGTCGCGAAGTATAAAGTGGGTTACACCGTCGAAATCTATCTGCAAAAAGCGGATAAGAGCGGCTACGAAAAGAGTGAAACGCTCACTCTCGAAGGTTATGACGGCGAAGCATATCCCGGAACGACTGCACCCGAAGGCTTTACCGAAGTCGCTAACGAGGACGCTAAAACCGAAGGCACGCTTTCCGAAAACGCTTCCGAGAACGTGTTCCGTCACTACTACGACCGCAAGTCCGTCAACCTTAAATTTATTTCTGTAGACCCCGTCGGCGGCGAGGAAACCACCGTCGAACTCAACGACGTTGCGGCTGCAACCGAAATCGAAGCCCCCTCCGACTACGAAGCGGAAGGCTATTGCCTTATCGGTTGGTCGGAAACGGAAGGCGGAAAAGTAGCCGTTTACGCAAACTATATCTACGATCGTCTTTACAATAAAGGCGACGAAAAGAGAAACGTTTTCGCTCCCGACGCAAGCAAAACTTACTATGCCGTGTGGGCTGAAGCGTACACCGATATGTTCGGCGGCGCGGACAAAGTTTACTATACCGGCGAAGGCAAAACCGCTTACGTCGAAAGACTCGGCGTGTTCTACCGTGCGGAAATAAACGGTAACGTGTTCCGTCTCATTCACGACAAGGAAGACAAAACGCTTGTCAAGGGCAAGTTAAACGACGACATGACGTACGTCTACTCGAACTTGGAGCGTAACAATCTCGTTGCTTACGAGTATATTCCCGGCGAAAAGAACCTTAATAAAACCAAGTCGATCATCTTCGACGAGTACAACGGTCTGACGTACATCGAATACAACGACAAAGGCATCGAAACGGCAAATTCGAAGGGCTACTACACGGTCGGCGAAACCGGTGCGTACGAAGCATTTTTCGAAGAAGGCGCCCGCGTCGATCAGATGCTCGTCTTTATAACCGGAAAAGTGAACGACGCCGACGCGTTCCAGATCCGTAACGACGAAGATATCGCGCTCGGAACCGTGCTGCGCGCACAGATGTACGACGGCGAACTCGTGACTTTCCGCGAAGGATACTACAGCATGACGTTTAACGGCTTCGGCGTGGCTACTTTTGCGGGAGTCGACAACAGCGGAAAGCAGGTTACTTCCAACTATTACTATTCGTTCGACGAAGCGAGAGCGGTGTTTACTTTAAGAACGGCTCAGGGTCAGACCGCCGCAATCGCTAAACTTCTCGATATAAACGGCAGAAAAGTTTACGCCATTTACGACAAAACAAACGATAAAAACATCACGGTCGGCAAGGCGACGCTCGTCACCGACGGCGCGCTGAGAGCCGAATACAACGACGGCAACACCACCGTCGAGGGCTACTACGATACCACCGAATCCGTGTTCGGTTACATCGTAAACTTCTACGGCGACAACAAAGAAAACTACAAGTTCCTCGTCACGAGCGTTACTCAGGAAGTCGAAGGCGAGGACGGAAAGACCAAAACCGAAACGACCTATTCGTTCGAAAAGAAGTACTCGGCTTACGCCGAATACTACTTCAGCGCAGAAAAGGGCATCTACTACGCACCCCTGCTCGTAATCGAAAACGCAAACGGCGACGCGAAGTTCTACGGCTATACCGCTAACAAGACCTACGAACTCGTTTCCGTGGGTAAGGTTGCGCAGAACGGAGCCGCAGGCGCGTACAGATATACGGCAAAAGAATATTTCATCGATAAATTCTCTAAAATAGAAGAAAAGGAAGCCGACGGCACGATCACCTATTGCTATTATATAAAGGGTGACGACGGCGAAGACAAACTGTGGATGCAGCCGCTCGTCAACGTGCTTATGGTTGAATATGCCGACATCATGGTGGACAGCACGTCCACGCAGTACAGCGTCAACTACTGGTCGTCGTATAAAATCAAAGACGGCGACGTTCAGACGCTTACCAAAACGTACGACGGCAGCGAAAGCGACAAACTCACCGTCTGGGGCGGATTTGCTCGCTATAACGACGGAAAAGACAACTACTACGGCACTTTCGCGGCAAACAAAGCAGGCTACTACACGCTGACCTATACCGTAACCGAAAACAAGCAGACCGTTAAAAAGAGCCTGTATTTCGAACTCGATACCGAAAAAGCGTCGCTTACGAAACTGCAATTCGCACCTTATAAGGCAACCGAACTGCTCGCAGACGGCACCGCTTCGAAAGACTGCTCGATGGCTCTCGACGGCAAAGGCTCCGCAACGCTGACCTACACCGAAGGCGAGGGCGAAACCGCAACCAAGCAAACGCTTACGGGCGAAGTCACGACCACCGGCGCAAAAACCGTATTCGGACAGACCGTTTACAGATTCCGTTCGGGAAGCACCGTGTTCGAATTTATCGGAGTCACCGTTTCGAACACCGCTTATTTCGCTCGCTACAATCAGGCTGTAAACGGCGATTACACGCTCGAAAACACCAAACTCACGCTCGACGGCTTCGGATATAACGCTTCGTACACCGACGCGGAAGAAAACGAAATCATCGGCTACTATGTTCTCGGCGAAAACGGCGCAATCACCTTCATAAGCGAAAACGGCTATCTGTACTTCGACCTTAAAGACGAAAGAACGTTCACCAAGCGCGGAGCGGAATACGGAGAGTATGTAGTGCTTAACAACATGACCAACGGCGGTATGTCCGTTATGCTTGACGGCTACGGCAAACTTACGGTCAGAGTCACCACGCTCAACGAGGAAACCGGCAAATACGAAACCAAGGACATTGCTACCGACGTTCCCTACGAAATCAAGGACAATTCCTGCATATTCTCGTACGTCGCGCCCAACGGCAACACCGTAAACGTCAAAGGTCAGTTCGGCTACGTCCGCAGCAATAACAGCGTCCGTGCGGCACTGCTCATTCAGAACGAAGACATCGTTATGAATTACGTCAACACCGCCGACTGGTCAGTTCTGTCGCTCGACGGCTACGGCAATGCAACCAAAGTGGACAAAGAAGGAAAGAAGGAAACCGGTAATTATTTGCTCATCACCGACAATCTTTTGTACTACACGACCTCTTCCGACGCGTCCATATATAAATACGACTCGATAAACGGCACCATCTCGCCCGTCGAAAACAAAGCGCGCGGCTACTACACGAAAGGACTCGAATCGCTCGTGTTCACCAAGTACGGCTTTGCTGTGTTCAACGGAGCAACCCGTTACTACTACAATGTGGTGGACGGCGTATGCTACATCTATCATCAGGAATTCGACGAGAACGGTCAGACTTTGGCAAACGCCAACAAGTACGGCTTCGTCGAGGAAGTGTTCGGCGAGTTCGATGCCGAAAAACAATATAACGGCAAAACCTATTACAGTGACGACGGCGGCGCGCTCGTGTTCGACCGCGATCCCGATACCGCAGATAACTTCAAGATTCCTTTCGAAAGTAAGGAAGGCGTCGAATACCGCAACATCGGTCGTCTTACGTTCACTCCTTCGGGATCCGAACAGTTCGCGGTTTCCGGTATCGTACAACTCGGCGAAACACCCATGAAATGCACGGTCTATCGTCTGGTAGACGGCGAAAAGTCCGAAACGTTCGCGATTATTCAGATCAATGCCCTCAGTTATTTCCGTCTCGATCTCGAAGTCGAATATAACGGCGGAAACGGAAACAACACCTATAACGTCGTTTCCGTGAAGAGAATAGTAAGCGTACAGTCCGCCAACTATTGGTACATGGTGCTTATATATCAGATGTTTACCGGTCAGACCGTTTCGCTTCCCAACACCTACGGTTCGGTTCAAATCGTGTACGAGTACAATGCGGACGGTTCCGCCGGCGCTAACTACGTCACTGCTACGTTCGGTCAGTCCATGAGAGCATACGACGCTAACGGCAATGCGCTCACGTTCGACAAAGCGTCGTTCGAACAAGTCGGCGACTCCGGTATGAACTTCATCGCGACCTTCAACGTCAACAATGCCGAAGGTGAGGAAAATCCCGATACGTACACCTATAAAATGTACTTCTCGATTTCCGCTTTCCAATATATGAAGGGCGTGTATGCATACAATCTCGTCGCGCTCACCCGCGTGCAGACGCTCGAAACGACCAATGGCTACACCGTCGAGATCGAACGCGTAATCACTTCCGATAATTATCAGCCCGGATATCTGTTCTCCGCCAAGATGTACAAAGGCGAAGTAACGGAGGAAAACCTCGTCGATTACAGCGTCCGTTTCAGCAAGAATAACGTCTGGTACTTAGTTTCGAGAACGCTCGGCGAAAACGATAAGATCACCGCAACCAAGTATTATAAACTCACGCTGGTCGAAAAAGACCTCGATATCGAAGAAAACGAGGACGGTACCGTAAAGAAAGTCGTCGCTCCTTACGAAAGAGCCGAAGTTTCCGAAGAGTTAGGCAAGACTGTCTACGCAAAGGACGGCACCGACTACGTTGATCTCGATTCCGACGGAAATCCGCTTCTTATGACCATTTCGGGCAGAACGTATGTCGTCACCGCTTCCGAAAAAGGCGAGGAAGAAGGCACCGTTATCGTAATTGTCGGCGGAGCAAAAAAATATTCGCTTAAATTCTCCGAAGTCGAAGGCGAAACCGTCTACGAGGCAACCGAAGTAGAAATGACCGCCGAAGAAAACTAACAGGTTCAAAAAACAAACGCAAAAGCGCATTTCCGCAAAAAAGGATTTGCGCTTTTTGTTTTTAAACGTTTTTCCTTGAATCCGAACGCCTTGCCGTATTTTCGAACCGATTGAAACGAATTCGGACAAATTCGTGCATTTTCGAGCCGTTTCAAACGAACTTGTGCGGCTCGTGACGAATTCGGGAGTTTTTATACGCTTTCAAACAAATCAAAACGTTTTCCGACAAAATCGGACGGCGGCGCGGAATAAAGACGGTTTACGACAAAAGTGTACATTTATGCCGCCGAGTGTACATTTTATTTGACATTTTAACCGAACGGTGCTATAATTGTCACGATAATAACTAAATTCGACATTTTCGGATAAAATTCCACACAGGAGAAAATTATGTTTGCATTATTTACCGATACGGACAGCGATATAACGCCCGCTATTGCGAAAGAGTACGGAATGCACATTATCAGCATGCCGTATATCGTGGACGGAAAGACGATATACCCGTACGAGGACGTCGATTTCGAAAAAAGTTACGACTGCCACGAATTCTATCAGAAACTTCGTAAGGGCGCGCTCCCCACTACCGCGGGACTAAGCCCCGAAAAGTATAAAAGGTACTTCGAACCCTGTTTCGAGCGTGGCGAGGACGTTTTGTATGTGCATTTTTCCACCGTTATGAGCGGAACTTTCAGCGCGATGAATCTGGCAATCAAGGAACTTAAAGAAAAGTACCCCGAACGCAATTTCTACAAAATAGACACCAAGGGCATAACCGTTTTAAGTTACGCGATTTCGATTGCGGTCGCCGAAATGTACAAAAACGGCGATTCCGTCGAAAAAATTCTCGCGTGGGCAGACAGCGAAGTGCAGAAGCACGCCATCTATTTCTACGTTGACGACCTTAAATTTTTCGCGAGAAGCGGCAGAGTTTCCAATTTCTCGGCTATTATGGGCAATATCGTCGGTATTCACCCCATTCTGACCATGGGAGCGGACGGCATGATGACTGCGCTCGGTAAGGCTCAGGGCAGAAAGAAAACGCTTAATAAAATCATGGACATGATTGCCGAAAAGCAGGAGGACATCGCGTCGCACAAGATTTATATCGGTCACAGCGATATGCCCGACGTTGCCGAAATCGCCGAAAATATGCTTAAAGAGCGGTTCGGCGAAAACCTCGACGTTACCAAAGTCGAAGTCAATCCGACGGCAGGCTGCCATTGCGGTCCCGACGGACTGGGTATCGTTTTCCACGCAAAAAACAGGTAATCGCGATGATAGAGATACGTCAGGTAAAATCGGCGAAAGAAATCAAAAGATTTATCGAATTTCCGCTTAATCTTTACAAAAACTGCCAATATTTCGTGCCGCCGCTGTACTCGGACGAGAAAAAAATGTTCAAAAAGAACTTCGTGTACAACGATCAGTGCGAAGCCGTGTATTTTAACGCTTATAAAGACGGAAAAATAGTCGGCAGAATTTCCGGAATTCTTCAACTTGCCGCAAATAAAAAGTGGAATCAAAAGCGCGTCCGCTTCACCCGATTCGACAGCATAGACGATCAGGAAGTGGCAAACGCTCTGTTCGCCGCCGTCGAAAACTGGGCAAAACAAAAGGGAATGGAAGAAGTCGTGGGGCCTCTCGGCTTTTCCGACCTCGAAAGAGAAGGTCTGCTTATCGAAGGCTTCGACGAACTCGCGACGTTCGAGGAGCAGTACAACTATCCGTATTACCTTAAACTCATCGAAAATCTCGGATACGAAAAGGAAACGGACTGGGTAGAGCGGCAACTCCGCGCCCCTGCGGTCGTGGACGAGCGGATAGCGCGCCTTAACGCCATGATGATGAAAAAATACAAACTTCATCTCGGAACGGCGAAAAACGGCGCGCAGTTCTGCAAAAAGTACGGCGATAAATTCTTTTCGCTGCTCGACGAAACATACGCCGACTTATACGGCACCGTGCCTTTCACCGACGGCATGAAAAAAATGATGATTGATAACTTCAAACTGGTAATCGATACGCGTTTCGTTTCGGTAATTCTCGACGAAAACGACAACGCCGTCTGTTTCGGTCTTGCCATTCCGTCGCTCGCAAAAGCCGTTCAGCCGTCGGGCGGACGACTCACTCCCGCCACGCTTATAAGAATACTTAAAGCCGTGCGGCATCCGAAAATAATCGACCTCGCGCTGGTCGGAGTAAAACCCGAATACGCCGGCAAGGGAATAGTCACCACGTTTATCGTCGCCGTTATGGATATGCTTAAAAATCAGGGCATCGAATACGCCGAAACAAACCTCAATCTCGAGGACAATCACAACATTCAGAATCAGTGGAAAGCGTTCGACGCAAGATTGCATAAACGCCGCCGCTCGTTCGTCAAAAAAATTTAAATGTGAAAATTGTTCAAAAGCAGCGAAAATCGTTTGACATTTGTCGTCAAATAGGTTATACTACAACAGATCTTTAAGCGGATGCGAGACATCGGCAAGCTCACAACAATATAATTCCGAGTAAAATCGGGGCTATTATAAGTATGTAAGTACAATTCCGTTCAAGATCGTCTTGAGCGGATTTTTTTTGTGAGGTAAGTCATGAAACTCAAATCGGAACTGTTTGACGAAAACGCAGTGCGCCGCGCGCTCGTGAGAATATCGCACGAGATAACCGAGCGCAACGACGGAACCGACGACCTCGTCCTGGTCGGAATCAAAAGCAGAGGAGTGCCGCTCGCGAAGATTATCGCCGCGAACATCGCCGGCTACGAAGGCTCGCCCGTCGAAATGCATGAACTCGACATCAGTTTCTATCGCGACGACTTAAGCCTTATCTCGCGCGACCCGGTGGTCAACAAAAGCGAAAAGTTTACTACCGAAGGCAAGAAAATAGTGCTTATCGACGACGTGCTGTACACCGGAAGAACGGCCAGAGCAGCAATGGAAGCGGTGATAAGCATGGGCAGACCCGCCTGCGTTCAACTCGCCGTACTGTGCGACAGAGGTCACCGCGAACTTCCGATACGCGCCGACTTCGTGGGCAAAAATCTTCCCACGTCAAGAAGCGAAGTGGTAAAGGTCAACATACCGCCGTACGACGACCGTCTGTCGGTCGAACTGTACGACCTGTAAAAAGTAATCATTTTCCCTGAAAAGCGGAATTTGAAATAAACAAACCAAAGGAGAACATTTTATGAAACTCGTTTACGGTGTACAAGACAAGCCGAGTTGGGGCAAAACGATCGTATTCGCTTTGCAGCAACTGTTGGCAATCATGGCTGCAACCATTGCAGTGCCTATGATCATCAACAACAACTTCCCCGCTTTGGCAGAACAGAACATGACTATGAGCACTACCGCCGCTCTGTTCGGAGCAGGTGTGGGAACGCTCGTTTACCTGCTCTTCACCAAATTCCGCAGCCCGGTATTTCTGGGCAGTTCGTTCGCATTCCTCAATTCTATGATTGCAGCGTTTTCCGGAGCAACCGCAAGTTATACGTTGGGTTACGTCGGACTTATCCTTGGTGCCGTGTTTGCAGGTCTTGTGTACGTCATCATCGCAATAATCGTTAAATTCGCAGGCGTCAAGTGGATTAACAAACTCATGCCCGCAGTCGTAATCGGACCGACCGTCGCAATCATCGGACTTTCGCTTGCAGGCAACGCGGTAGGTGACCTCGTCGGCGCGGCAAAAGACGGTAACGGAAACTTCATCATGACCGCTCACGCAGGCGCTTGCATGGTAAGCGGACTGGTAACTCTCGCCGTTACGATTATTTGCTCGGTATACGGCAAGAAAATGATTAAAATGATTCCCTTTATCATCGGAATTCTCGCAGGCTACGCAGTCGCCGCTATCTTCACCGGAATCGGAGCGGCAACCGGCAACGAAGAACTTAAAATAATCAACTTCAGTCTGTTCAACGACGCATTCAGCAAATGGTATCCCGACTTTACCTTCCTTAACGCGTTCAAAGGCTTCGGCGAACTTAACGGCGCATACGTCGGAACCATCGCGGTTGCATACGTCCCCGTAGCGTTCGTAGTATTCGCAGAACACATCGCAGACCACAAGAACCTCTCGACCATCATCGAACACGACCTTCTCGAAGATCCCGGACTGCACAGAACTCTGCTCGGCGACGGCGTAGGCAGCATGGCAGGAGCATTCTTCGGCGGATGCCCCAACACCACTTACGGCGAATCGGTAGGCTGCGTAGCAATCTCCGGTAACGCATCGGTACGCACCATCTTCACGACCGCAATCATGGCAATCGTAATCGCGTTCATCTCTCCGTTTGCGACCTTCCTCGCAACCATACCTTCCTGCGTAATGGGCGGCGTGTGCATCGCGCTGTACGGCTTCATCGCAGTATCCGGCTT
>CAKQDN010000045.1 GCA_934229275.1 uncultured Clostridia bacterium
TCTGACAGAGAAAGATCGCCGCGCCGCTTTTTATTGGCTCGTATGTACATCAGAATTTCGTTGTCAATGCACTTTGCCGCGTATGTGGACAGTTGCGAACCTTTGCCGTATTCGTAAGTTTCCACGCCTTTGATAAGACCCATCGTGCCTATCGAAATAAGGTCGTCCGCTTCGCCTGCCAGCGAGTATTTTTTAACCACGTGAGCCACCAGCCGCAGATTGTGTTTAATCAGTTTTTCGCGCGCTTTCAGATCGCCTTTTTTGCACGCTTCGACGCATGCCCGTTCTTCTTCGGGTTTAAGAGGAGGAGGGAACGAACCGCCGCCGCTTATGTACGCGCTGAAACAGAATATGCCCGAAAAAAAAGATAACAACGTTTCGATTATCATTGAAAAGCCTCCGCGTTTTTGTTGTCGTTTATACATATATATGTAGAATTTTGCCGCAATATGAACTTTTTTGGCTTTTTCGCTCGATAGAGAGCATATGCAAGCGGTAAAACGGCAAAAATCGACGTTATATCACTTTTGATAAGTTGCTATGCAAAAAAGATAGAGCATAAACCGCTCTAAACGATATAAACGTATCGATTAAGCCGCGCAAACCTCTTTTTTTGCTTGCTTTCGGGCGTCGGAAATGGTATAATATAGTCGGAAAAGTGCGAGAGGGCAACTATTATATGCGTTACCACGCGCGCTTATCCGGAAAACACAAAATTTTTACAGCCGCAGGAGGCACGGACAATTTATGAGTAAGATAACAATTATCGGTAGCGGAAGAGTGGGCTCTACCATAGCGTATTCGCTCACTTGCAGAGGTTTGGGTTCGGAAATCGTAATCATCGATATCAACGGTGACAGAGCGATGGGCGAAGCGCAGGACATCCGTCAGGGACTTTCCTACGACAGCAGTTGTATCGTATACGCAGGCAACTACGAGGACGCAAAGGATTCGGATATCGTCGTAATAACTTCCGGTATCGCAAGAAAACCCGGTCAGTCCCGTCTCGACCTTATCAAAACCAACATCGAAATTCAGAAGTCGATCATCCCGGAAATCACCGCAGTCGCTCCCAACGCCGTCTACATCATGGTTTCCAACCCCGTAGACATACTCACCTATTCGTTCTGCAAACTGTCGGGCGTTCCCGAAACCAGAATAATCGGCTCGGGTGCCATCATCGACACCGCAAGACTGCGTTCGCGTATCGCGGAATACTGCGGACTGGAAGTGGGCAACATCCACGCGTATATGTTCGGCGAACACGGCGACTCCGGCTTCTGCCCCTGGTCGCTCGCGAGAATCGCGGGTATGCCCGTAGACGAATATCAGAAAGCGGTCGAAACCAACGCCATGCTCACCACCAAAATCGACGTTCCCGAAATCGAGAAATACGTTCGTGAATCCGGTGCGAGAGTCATCGCCCGTAAAGGCGCAACCTTCTATGCAATCGCGTCCACCGTCTGCTACATCGTCAAAGCGGTACTCAGCGGATCCAACACCGCGCTCACCGTTTCGAGCATGATGCACGGCGAATACGGCATCGAAGACGTATGTTTAAGCACGCTCAACATCGTCGGAAGAAAGGGTATCTGCGGAAAGATCAACCCCACTCTCACCGCCGAAGAGCAGGCAAAACTCAAAAACAGCGCGGAAGTGCTTAAAGCAACTATCGAACAGGTCGGACTTAAATTCTAATCGGAGAGTTTATATTCATGGAATATCGCATAGAAAAAGACACCATGGGCGAAATGAAAGTGCCTGCCGATAAATACTGGGCGGCACAAACCGAAAGAAGTTACGAAAACTTCCGCATCGGCGGCGAGATTATGCCGCGCGAAATCACCCATGCGTTCGGCATACTTAAAAAAGCAGCCGCACAGGCAAACTTCGATCTTGGCAAACTGCCCGAGGAAAAACTCGGCGTCATCGTCAAAGCGTGCGACGAAGTCATCTCCGGCAAACTCAACGAGCATTTTCCGCTCGTCGTGTGGCAGACCGGAAGCGGCACGCAGTCCAACATGAACGCCAACGAAGTCATCGCCAACCGCGGTAACGAAATAGCGGGCAAAAAACTGCTCCACCCCAACGACGACATCAACAAGAGCCAGAGTTCCAACGACACGTTCCCCACGGCAATGCACATCGCAGCCGTCACCGCGATAGAGGACAAACTGTTCCCCGCAATGGAAAAACTCGTCGCCACCTTCAAACGACTCGAAGAGGAGAACGAGGGAATAGTAAAAAGCGGCAGAACGCACCTTCAGGACGCCGTTCCCGTCGCGTTCTCGCAGGAAATCAGCGGCTGGAGAGCCATGATCGAAAAAACCGAGCAGCAGATTAAACTCACGCTGCCCTCGCTCAAAGAACTTGCGCTCGGCGGCACCGCGGTCGGAACCGGACTCAACGCGCCCGAAGGCTTCGACAAACTCGTTGCCGAAAAAGTAAGCGAAATCACCGGCAAGCAGTTCGTCACCGCGTCCAATAAATTCCACGCGCTGACTTCCAAAGACGCGCTCGTGTTCGCTCACGGAGCCATGAAAGCGCTTGCCTGCAACCTCATGAAAATCGCAAACGACGTCCGCTGGCTGGCTTCCGGTCCGCGTGACGGTCTGGGCGAAATTTTCATCCCCGAAAACGAACCCGGCTCGTCCATCATGCCCGGCAAGGTCAACCCCACTCAGTGCGAGTCCATGACCATGGTCGCCGTTCAGGTAATGGCAAACGACGTCGCCGTATCGATGGGCGCGTCGCAGGGCAACTTCGAACTCAACGTGTTCATGCCGGTTATCATCTACAACTTCCTGCAGTCGGCGCGCCTGCTTTCCGACGGCATAACCTCTTTCGAGAGCAAATGCGTCACCGGTATCCGCGCGAACAAGGAAAAAATGGCTCACAACCTGCACAATTCGCTTATGCTCGTCACCGCGCTCAATCCATATATCGGCTACGAAAACGCGGCAAAAACGGCTAAAAAAGCGTATAAAGACAACATTTCTCTTAAAGAAGCGTGCGTAAGTCTGGGCTTCCTCACCGCCGAAAAATTCGACGAAGTGTTCCATCCCGAACAAATGGCTTATCCGCACAAAAAATAAGGAAACACAGTTATGAAAATTTGTTACTATCCCGGCTGCACGCTCAAAACGCAGGCTAAAGATCTCGACAAATACGCTCGCGATTGCGCCTCCGTGCTGGGTGTGGAAATGGAAGAGCCGGAAAACTGGCAGTGCTGCGGAGCGGTCTATCCCACCGCGCGTGACGAAATCGCCACCAAACTTTCCGCCGTGCGCACGCTGGACTACGCCAAAAATCACGGCGGCAGACTGCTTACGCTCTGCTCGGCGTGTCACAACGTCATGAAACGCGTAAACGACGATATGCTCCGCGACGAAAACATCCGCACCAAAGCCAACAATTACCTGCAACTCGATCAGCCCTATCGGGGCGAAACGCAGGTCGTGCATTATCTCGAAATGCTGCGCGGCGACGTCGGATTCGACAACATCGCGAAAAAAGTCGTCCGCCCGATAGAAAGAAAGGTAGGCGCCTACTACGGCTGCCTGCTGCTGCGTCCGAGCGGCGTCATGGCGTTCGACAGCCCCGAAAATCCGTCGATTATGGAAAATCTGCTGTCGGCAATCGGAGCAAAACCCGTAAAGTACGCCATGAGAAACGAGTGCTGCGGCGCGTACGTATCTTTTAAAGATAAAGAACTTGCCGAAAAACGCGTAAAAGCGATAATCGACAGCGCGCTCGACGCCGGAGCGGAAGAGTTGGTAACCGCATGTCCGCTGTGCCTGTACAATCTTAACAAGTACTCGGAAGGCAGAATAAAGGTTACATACTTTACCGAACTGCTTGCCGAAGCGCTGGGAGTGAAAACCGATGACTAAACAGGACAAAATCGATCTGATAACGCGAATAGACGGAACCGACGTCCGCAAGTGCATGAAATGCGGAAAATGCTCGGGAAGATGCCCGGCTTTCAAACAGATGGACATAAAACCGCATCAGTTCGTGTCGCTGCTCGCAAAGGGTAACGTGGACAAACTGCTCGAAAGCAAAGCGATATGGCATTGCCTGTCCTGCATGGCTTGCGTCGAGCGTTGTCCGCGCGGAGTCGCTCCGCAGGGCGTAATCGAAGCGGTGCGCCAGACTGTAATACGCGCTCAGGGAGCAAACGGACTGACGGCGGAAGAAATTCCCCCCGAAGTAAACGAACTTATTCCGCAGCAACTGCTGGTCAGCGCGTACAGAAAGTATAATAAATAGAATTTAATTTGAGAGTGATATAATATGCAAAGAATAGGTGTATTTGTTTGTTGGTGCGGCAGTAACATCGCAGCCACGGTCGACGTCGAAAAACTGAGCGAACTCATAAAGGCGGAACCGGGCGTAGTGTATGCCGCAAATTATCAGTACATGTGCTCGGAAAACGGACAGCAACTGATTAAATCCGCCATAAAAGACTACAATCTCGACGGAATAGTAATCGGTTCCTGCTCGCCCCGTATGCACGAAGCCACTTTCCGCAAGACTGCCGCGAGCGTGGGATTAAACCCCTACATGGTGGAAATCGCCAACCTTCGCGAACAGTGTTCGTGGATACATAAAGACAAGCAGGAAGCGACCGAAAAAGCGCTCGTCCTGCTGCGTACCGCAATAGCCAAAGTGCGCCTCGACGCTCCGCTTACCGAAGGCGAAAGCCCGGTCGTAAAGCGCGCGCTCGTAATAGGCGGAGGTATAGCCGGAATTCAGGCTGCACTCGACATCGCCGAAGCAGGCTTCCCCGTGGACATCGTGGAAAAGAACGCGACCATCGGCGGCAGAATGGCTCAACTCGACAAAACCTTCCCGACGCTCGACTGCTCGGCTTGTATTCTCACCCCTAAAATGGTGGACTGCGCGCAGAACGAGAAAATCGACATTCTGTCGTACAGCGAAGTGGAAGAGGTGAAAGGCTTTGTCGGAAACTTCAAAGTGAAAATCAAAAGAAAGGCAAGATACGTCGACGAAACCAAATGCACGGGCTGCAAAGTCTGCATGGAAAAATGCCCGTCGAGAAAGGGACTCAACGAGTTCAACATGAATCTCAACAACCGCACGGCAATCTATATTCCGTTCGCGCAGGCAATCCCCAACGTCGCCGTAATCGACCCCGAACAGTGCATAAAACTCAAAACGGGTAAATGCGGAATCTGTCAGAAAAACTGCGGAGCGGGTGCGATAAACTACGAAATGAAAGACACTTTCGTCGAGCGCGAATACGGCGCTATCGTGGTTGCGACCGGCTTCCGTCCCATCAAACCCGACGCGTTCAACGAGTACGGTTACAGCGATAATAAAGACGTTATAACCTCGCTCGAACTCGAACGTCTTATGAACGCCGCAGGTCCCACTAACGGTGTGTTGCTGCGTCCCAGCGACGGAACTCATCCCAAGGTAATCACCTTCATTCAGTGCGTAGGCTCGCGCGATACGTCGGGCTGCGGAAAGCCGTACTGCTCCAAAATCTGCTGCATGTACACGGCAAAACACGCAATGCTCATCCGCGAAAAATATCCCGACACCGAAGTGCATGTGTTCTACATCGACGTGCGTACTCCGGGCAAGAACTACGACGAATTCTATCGCCGCGCGGTCGAACAGTACGGCGTCGACTATATCAAAGGTATGGTCGGCAAAGTGTACGAGCAGAACGGTAAACTCATGGTGCAGGGCTCCAATCTTATAGATAACGAACAGGTCACCATTCCGTCCGACCTCGTCGTTCTCGCAGTCGCCATCGAACCCGAACCTTCCGTCCGTAAAATAGCGACGCTTCTCACCGCAAGCATCGATACCAACAATTTCTTAAACGAATCGCATCCCAAACTTCGTCCCGTCGAAAGCCCCACCGCAGGCGTTTACCTCGCAGGCGTATGTCAGGGACCGAAAGACATCCCCGAAACGGTTTCGCAGGCGTCCGCATGTGCCGCAAAAGTCATCGGACTGCTGGTTAAAGACCATCTTAAAACCAATCCGTGCGTCGCTCATTCCAACGAGAATATGTGCAACGGCTGCTCGCAGTGCGCAAACGTGTGCGCATACGGCGCGATAACCTACGTCGATAAGGAATTCCGTATCGGCGGCGGCAAAACCGAAGTAAGAAGAGTGGCGTCCGTCAATCCTGCGGTATGTCAGGGTTGCGGAGCATGTACGGTAACCTGTCCGTCGGGAGCAATGGACCTGAGCGGATTCAGTTCTTCGCAAATCATGTCGGAGGTGGAAGCAATATGCAAGAAGTAACCGAAAACAAGCAGTTCACGCCCAATATCGTGGCGTTCTGTTGCAACTGGTGTTCGTACGCCGGCGCGGATCTTGCCGGATCCAGCAGGCTTTCGTACCCGGCAAACGTTAAAATAGTCCGCGTGCCTTGCTCGTGCCGCGTAAACCCCATGTTCGTGCTTAAAGCGTTCCAGCGCGGAGCGGACGGCGTAATTCTGTGCGGATGCCACCCCGGCGACTGCCACTACGTCACCGGCAACTACTACACGAGAAGAAGAATGTCGCTGCTGTTCAGTTTCCTCGACTATCTCGGAATAGAAAAAGAACGCACCCGCGTCGAGTGGGTATCTGCTGCAGAGGGAGCGAAATTCTCCGCCGTCATGAACGACTTCGTTAAAAAGGTAACCGAACTCGGCGAAAACAAACGCCTTAAAGACCTTCGCGTCAAGGAGGAAGAAAAAGATGAACGCAATTGAATCCGCGCTTAAAGAAAAAGCGGCTGCGCTTCTCTCTTCCGGCGAAGTCGCAAGAGTAATCGGCTGGAAAAAAGGCGAATTCGTTTTTGACCCCAGCCCCGCTTCGTTCGAAACGCCCGACAGTCTGTCCGAATTCGTTTATAACGACTATTGCGGAGCAAACCTTAGCAAATATCTTATAAATATAAGCAAAAAAGAGGGCAAAAGCGCCGTTTTCATGAAGCCGTGCGACACGTACAGTTTCAATCAACTCATAAAAGAACATCGCGTCGACCGCGAAAAAGTAATGGTCATCGGCGTCGAATGTCAGGGCAAACTCGACAATTTCAAACTCGAAAATAAAGGCGTCACCGACGTGACCGAAGAAGAATACGACGGCGAAACTGCAAAATTCACGACGTCCGACGGGGTTAAAACGGCGGAAAAAGGCGAAGTTCTGCTCGAAAAATGCCTCACCTGCAAGAGCAAAAAGTTTGCCGTCAGCGACGAACAAATAGTTCTTCACGACATGCCCGAAGCGAAATACGACCGCTTTTCGGAAGTGCGCAAACTCGAAGCCATGACCGCGGAAGAAAGATATAATTTCTGGCGCGGACAACTCAGCAAGTGCATCCGCTGCAACGCATGCCGCAACGTCTGCCCGGCTTGCTCGTGCGTCAAATGCGTGTTCGACAATCCCAAGTCCGGTATTGCCGCAAAAGCCAACGACGACAGTTTCGAAGAGCAACTTTATCATGTAATCCGCGCGTTCCACGTCGCCGGAAGATGCACCGACTGCGGCGAATGTTCGCGCGTGTGTCCGCAGCATATTCCGCTTGCGCTGCTCAACCGCAAATTCATCAAGGACATCGACTCGCTCTACGGCGAATATCAGGCGGGCGAAGAAAGCGAGGGTAAAACGCCGCTCACTTCCTATTCGACCGACGACGTCGATCCCAAAAGCGTGTTCGATAAAACGGAGGGCAAATAACCGTGCTTAAAATTTCAAGAGAAAATTTAGGCGAGTTCTATAAAACTCTCGCCGCAAAAATGCCGTTGTTTCTCCCGATAAGGAAAGCCGGCGAAGTAAACTTCGGCTACTACGAAGACGGTGCCGACGTCGATATCGACACGTTGAAATCGGTAAAATCGCCAAAGGGCGTGTTCTTCCCTCAAAGCGAAAACATGATGCGTTTCCGCACCGAAGGCAAAAAACTCGAAATAGAGGACGTCCGCTCCGAGCGCGACCCGTTCGTCGTATTCGGCGTGCGTGCCTGCGACTACAAGGCGTTCTCCGTTCTCGACAACGTGTTCCTGCAGCAGCCCGTCGATACCTATTATAAAGAAAAACGCGACGCCGCGATAATATTCACGCTCGCATGCGGAAAGCCGCAGCAAAGTTGTTTCTGCTCCGTGTTCGGCGTCGACGCGTCCAATCCCACGGGCGACGTAACCTGCTGGCTCGGCGAAAACGAACTCTACCTTAAAGCGAACACCGAAAAAGGCGAAAAAACGCTGTCGCTTGTCGCAAATCTCACCGAAAAGTGCGACGATAAGCCGGTCGAAGAAATCAAGGGCGAAATAAAGCAGAAACTCGAAAAACTGCCCTATAAAGACCTCGATCTGTCGCGTTTCAAGCCCGAAAACCTGAACGAACTGTTCAATCTGCCGGTGTGGAACGAACTCAGCGAAGCATGCCTCGGCTGCGGAACCTGTACGTTCGTCTGCCCCACCTGTCAGTGTTTCGACATACGCGACTTCAAAACCGATAAGGGAGTAGTGCGTTTCCGTTGCTGGGATTCGTGCATGTATTCCGATTTTACTCAGATGGCGGCGGCAAATCCGCGTACGACGCAGATGCAACGCTATCGTCAGAGATTTATGCATAAACTGGTCTACTATCCGTCGCAATACGGTATGTACTCGTGCGTAGGCTGCGGAAGATGCGTCAACAAATGTCCGCAGCACCTCAACATAATCAAAGTAATCAAGAAAATAGGGGGAGAAAACAAATGATCAACGAAAATCTTATCCCTAAAATAGGCGTCGTCACCGACGTCCGCAAGGACACCGCCGACGTCAAAACCTTCCGCGTCGTCGGAAGAGACGGCAAAAAACTGTTCGAACACATGCCCGGACAGTGCGCAATGGTTTCCATCCCCGGCGTCGGCGAATGTATGTTCTCGATAACCTCGTCGCCGACCAACCAAGAATTTATGGAATTTTCCATCAAAAAGTGCGGATGCGTCACCGAAGTCATCCACGCGATAGAAGTCGGTCAGGAAATCACCGTGCGCGGACCGTACGGCAAGCACTTTCCCGTCGAAGGCGACTTCAAGGGTAAGGACATGCTGTTCATCGCCGGCGGTATAGGTCTGGCTCCGCTCCGCAGCGTCATCAACTACATCCGCCATTACAGAAGCAACTACGGCAAAGTGGTCGTCGTGTACGGCGCGAGAAGCAAAGACGACCTCGTGGACATCGAAGAAATACGCTCCGAATGGGAAAAAGAACCGAATTTCGAAGTTTATCTCACCATCGACCGTCCGCAGGAAGGCTGGGACGGACACGTCGGTTTCGTGCCTGCGTACGTCAAAGAACTGGGACTCGACCCGAATATGACTGCCGTTTTGTGCGGTCCGCCGATAATGATCAAATTCACGCTTGCGGGACTATTGGAACTCGGCTTTAAAAAGGAAAGAGTGTACACCACGCTCGAACTTCGAATGAAATGCGGAATCGGCAAGTGCGGAAGATGCAACGTGGGCGATAAATTCGTGTGCAAAGACGGTCCCGTGTTCCGTATGGACGAGTTGGACGAACTGCCCAACGAATATTAAGAGGTGAATTTATGGAAAATAAAGTCAACGTTTATTTTTTCGGTAAAAAATACGAAGTGCCGGCTGCTCTCACCATCATGAAAGCAATGGAATACGCCGGATATAAACTCGTGCGCGGCTGCGGTTGTCGCAACGGCTTCTGCGGAGCGTGTGCCACTATCTATCGTATCAAGGGCAAACAGGAACTCAAAACCTGCCTTGCGTGCCAGCAGCAGGTGGAAGAGGGTATGTACGTCGCAACGCTTCCGTTCTTTCCGCTCGTAAAACAAGTGTACGACATCGAAAAGATCAAGCCCACCGAGCAAATCATGATGCAACTCTATCCCGAAATTTACAGTTGTATCGGCTGCAACGCCTGCACGAAGGCTTGTCCGCAACACTTAAACGTAATGCAGTACATCGCCTACGCTCAGCGCGGCGAATACGCAAAGTGCGCCGAAGAGAGTTTCGACTGCGTTATGTGCGGAATCTGTTCGTCCCGTTGTCCGGCAGGCATCTCGCATCCGCAGGTTGCGGAACTGTGCCGTCGTCTGTACGGAAAGTACATCGCGCCCGAGTGCGCTCATCTCAATAAGCGCGTCGCGGAAATCAACGCCGGCGACTTCGACAAACTCATGGAAGACATCATGAACAAGCCGATAAGCGAGATGAAAGAACTGTACAACAACCGCGAAATCGAGAAATAGGAGGAGCAAAACATGTATAACTTCACCGAAGAACAACTCGCCTCTATGAAAAAGGTGGAAGCCACCCGGAACGAGAGATTAAACAACCTCTTCCCGAGAATGTCCGCCGAAGAAAAAGACGCGGTTCTTAAAGAAAATCACCCCGACTATATCGAGTCGGCTTACGAGAACCTTAAAGTCGGACCCAATGCCGGCGATAAGGTACTGCACGAACTCGCCGCTCTTTTGCAGGGTAAATCGCGCGTGCTCGGAAAGAATATCGACCTGTCCTCGCCCGACTACGAAGCCGACGTTCTGGTAATCGGCGGAGGCGGAGCAGGCTCGTCCGCCGCAATCACCGCTCACGCTAACGGAGCAAAGGTCATCATGGTGACCAAACTGCGTATCGGCGACGCCAACACGATGA
>CAKQDN010000046.1 GCA_934229275.1 uncultured Clostridia bacterium
TTGCATACGCAATCCGCCGACTTCGTGGGCATGAAAGCCCTCTCGTCCGCTCGCTAAAAACAGTCCACAGGACTGTTTTAATAACGCTCGCGCCCTCTTAGGTTTCAAGTCCCGTCTTCGATAAAAGAAAAACCCGATACACTGATGTGTATCGGTTTCCTTTTATTGGTGCGAAGGACGGGACTTGAACCCGTATGGTTGCCCACACGCCCCTCAAACGTGCGCGTCTGCCAGTTTCGCCACCCTCGCAAGCCTTAATATTATAGCAAAAAGAAGGGCTGCTTGTCAAACGTTTTTACGGTATAATTCGGCAAAAATTTATTTTTATAGAAAATATGCAGAAAAATGGGGTAAAAATAGCAAAAAATACGTTTTGCGGCAGCGTTTTCGAAACTTTTTCCGCAAAAATTGTACTTGCGTAAACGGTGAAAATTACGGTAAAGTTTTTCGGTTTTGACCAGAATTATTGACAAAAAACAAAATATGGTGTATGATATATGTACTTTAAAAGAAAAACTACCGTCGTGCGGGCATTGCAGCGCGTACGCAGACTTTTGAATCATTACGGAGAAAAATACGCTATGAAAAAACGCATTTTGACTTTTGCTTTATTATTGATAATTGCGGCGGCTTCGGTGTTTTGCCTGAGCGCCTGCGCTGACGGGACATTATCTCCTTTTACGGAAAAAGATCTCATTCTGTATTATAAAGAGAGTGCCGAAGGCGAGAATTACATTTTCGAGAACGCCGAACAGTACGACGAAGCGAGCGGCTGTTTCAACCTGACGCTCGAAGTGGAGGACGGCGAATACGATTTCAACGCCCACTTCAAGACCCCCTCGGGGCAGAAGTGGAAACTTTACGCCGACGAAGAGGGAAAAACTCTTATAGGCACCAAACTCGTTACGAATTTTAAAAACGGCGAAAACAAGTTCTATCTCGTGGTTTCCGATAAAAACGAAACCTATCAAAAGACCTATGTCGTACGCATCGACAAGAAATATCTCGTTAAAATAAAATTCTTGCTGCGCGACGGAAGCGTGCTTGCCGACTTCGACAGCAAATTCAACGACTTTATCACCGCAAGCAACGGCAGAGTCAACGAAAATGCGGAAGTCGTTCTGCCCGGCGGAACAACTATGGGCTTCCTGCCCTTATATCCCGCCGAAAACGGCTATGACTTCCTCGGCTGGGCTTGCGCTTACGAAGAGGGTAAGCCGGTTACGACCGACCTCGTGTTCGTGCCGACCATGAAAGCCAAGTCGTTTATATGCGGATTCGACGCAAACGGCGGCTATCTCCCCGGCGCCGAAACCGAGATATGGCTGACTTACGATGCGGTTGCGCAACTGCCCGTCCCGCAGCGCACCGGATATAATTTCGTCGGATGGAAGAGCCAGGAACTCGACGGAATTTTTACCGACGAAAACGGCAAAATGACCGCTCCTCTTAAAAAAGAACTCAAAGGAGAGAAGTTCGTTGCGCAGTGGAAAGCAAAGAGCATAACGCTTACTTTCGACACGGACGGCGGAAACGCAATAAGCCCGATAACGCAAGACTACGATACCTCTCTTCCCGAGGTTGCGGCTCCCGAAAAGAAAGGTTATACTTTCAAAGGCTGGAAACCCGCGCTGCCTGCAACCATGCCGGCTGAAGACACGCTTTACACCGCCGAGTGGACCATAAATAAGTGCACCATAGGCTTCGATACCGATGGCGGAAACGAAATAAAACCGATAACGCAGGATTACGGCACGAAGATAATCGCGCCCGCGAACCCGACCAAAAAAGGATATACCTTTAAAGGATGGGAGCCTGCTGTTCCCGATACCATGCCGGAAAAAGGAATCACCGTCAAAGCGCAGTGGGAGATCAACTCGTACAAAGTAACGTTTAACCTCGACGGCGGTACGATCGACGGTCAGAGCGAGTATTCGCAGAAATACAAATACGGCGAAAACGTTTCGGCTCCGAAAAATCCCGTGAAAACCGGATATAAATTCATCGATTGGACGGATTACAAAGGCGATATTCAAAAATTGCCGATCACAATGGACGACAAAGACGTTACGTTCACCGCCAAATGGGAAATCCTCGAATACGAACTGACTTATGTATACGGTATCGACGGTAAAGAGGATTTAACGCTTCTCAAACATTACGGCGACGCGATAATCGAACCCGAGCAGCCGACCAGAGAAGGCTATAAGTTTATGGGCTGGCAGGGCGAAAAGTTCGAAACGATGCCCGACAAAAGCCTGACTTACACCGCTCAGTGGAGTATATTGCAGTTCACCGTTACGTTCGACCTCAGCGGCGGCGTACTCGGCGGCGAACACGAGATCGTGATTACCAAAGATTACGGCACGGAATTCGACGTTCCCGTCGGCATGACCAAAAAAGATCACACGTTCGTTCGCTGGACGCTTAACGGTGAGGAAGCGACTCCCGTAAACAGAATTCAGGCGAAGAATTTAACCTACGTTGCGGAATGGCGCAAAAACGAGAGCACCGTAACTTTCGTCAGCGACGGCACGACCGTACTGGCGACTACCGGTAAAGTGGGCGACGCGCTCGAAAAGCCCGAAACGCCTTCCAAAGTCGGATATACTTTCCTCGGCTGGCTGCCGGATATCAACGCGTATCCCGAAACCGATACCGTAGTCACGGCGCAGTGGAAGGTCAACAGTTACGATATTACTTATAAATTCAACGACGGAAAAACGGCGGACGCGACCTATTCGTTCGATTACGACAGCGCTATCGCTCCTATTGCCGCTCCCGAACGCGAGGGCTATACGTTCGTCGGCTGGGAACCCACGGTTCCCGAAAAAATGCCGCTCGGCGGAATAACCGTCACGGCTCGGTGGAAGGCAAACAAATACTCGATTTCGTTCGATTCCGACGGAGGAAGCACGGTCGCGACCATAACTCAGGACTACGATACCGCAGTCACGGCGCCTGCGAATCCCGTTAAAAAAGGCTACACGTTCAAGGGCTGGGAGCCTGCTCTTCCCTCAAAAATGCCCGTAGGCGGCTTAAACGTCAAGGCAAAGTGGGAGATCAATAAATACAGCGTCACTTTCGATTATAAGGGAGGCATGCTGAACGGACAAGCGTCCGTAACCGAACAAAAAGAATATTTAAGCGTTATTTCCGCTCCCGAAGGAACGCCCGAACGCGAAAGTTACGAATTCACCGGTTGGAAAACCGCGAGCGGCGACGAAGCCGTGTTCCCGTACACGCTCGGAGACGCGGACGTTACTTTCCATGCCGGATGGAAGAAAAAAGTCACGATAACGCTCAGCGCGGCTGGCGGCACTATTAACGGCAGTCCGACGAAAATGCTGAACGAGTCCACCGATAAAACGAATATCGAATTCGGAGTCCCGGTGAGAGAGTACTACGATTTCGTCGGCTGGATAACGTCGGGCGGTCAGCTCATTACCGGAAACGACGGAATTTGCGCGGAACTTCCCGAAATCGCGGAAAGCAGAATCACTTTCTATGCGAAGTGGGTCGCAACCGAATACACGATTACCGTTACGGCGGATCAGCCGGGTTGGGGAGTTATAAAGATTAACGGAATGCTCAGAAGTTCGGTTTCCGCCAGCGTCGAATCCAAAGTCACGCTTACCGCGGAACCTGCCGACGGCTACGAATTCACCGGCTGGATAGTCGGCGGCGTCGCTCACAGCGGTAGCAAATACACTTTCGAAGTTGGCACCGTCGTAAAGAACGTCGCGGTAACGGCTAAGTTCAAGCAATTGGCCGGAAACATGATTTCCACCGAAGCGCAACTGCGTGCGATGAAGCCCGACGGCGAATACGTTCTCGCCAAGGACATAACGCTCACTTCCGAATGGAAACCTATCGAAAACTTCTCAGGCACTTTCGACGGAAGAGGACATACTATTTCCAATCTGCATTTCTCGTCCGCTACGCTTACCAATACCGGAAAAAAAGAACTGGGACTGTTTGCCTCGATCGCAAGCGGCGGCGTCGTCAAAAATCTTACCGTAAATGCAAGTATAGAAATTAAAACCGCGCTCAACAACGGCTCTCCGCAACTTTCATTAGGAGCGATTGCCGGAATCAATAACGGCACGGTCGAAAAATGCTCGGTAACCGGTTCGATTAAATGTACCGGATCGGCAGGGGTGTTCGCATACTACGGCGATTACGTCGTCGGTGGCGCGGTCGGACATAACCTCGGCAAAGTAGTGAGTGTTAAGAGTACCGTCTCGATAAAAACAAACGATTACGCCGGCTATTCCTATCCTGCGGGCGGACTGTCCGTCGGCGGCGTAGTAGGTCTGCACGGCAAAATGTCAGAAAAAGAAGCACAGGGATCGAAACTGCTGGTTTCCGGCTGCTATGCGGCAGGTTCCGTCGAAGTCGGTTCGGATAAAAAGATCAGCGTGTTTGTCGGCGGCGCAATAGGTTCCGCTTACGCACCCGTTGCAGATATCAAAACGACCGGCAAAGTCGGCGTAACTTGCGTCGATACAAGATCCACTTCGGCAAGCGCAGGCGCGTCCAACCACGTGTTTGTCGGCGGCGCAATCGGTCTCATGGGCGGAGAATCGGTCACCAGAATTTATTCCGCGGCAAACGTTACCGTCGAGGCTACCGGTACCGTGCGCGCGGCGGGCATCTGTAACACCATTTTCCGTAGCAAATCCGTGGCGTTCACCGCTTCCGTTTTTGTCGGTAGCGTAAACGCAAAAGTCAAGCCTACCAAAGTCGACGCTACCGCAGGAATGTACGCAGGTAAAATATGCGGCGACTACGCCGACAGTTCTTTGCCCGTAATGTCCAACCTTTACTACCTCGCAAACGCGACTGTAATCGCTAAAAAAAGCGATTCCGCGGCTGACGACGCAACGTTTATTTCTGTTGACGCAAAAGTCGTTACGGGCGTAGAAAAGCAGGGTACCGCAAGCGAAAACTGGTTCAAAAACACTCTGGGATTCGGCAATATCTGGTCGTATGTCGGCGGCGTTCCCAAACTGGACATCGAATAATTAACCTATAAAAAACAAGACAGGCGCAGATAAAGCGTCTGTCTTTTGCTTTTAAAAGAAGTCTCGGATAAGAATAATTTTGTGACTTTGACAGCGCATTTTGCCGCGAATGACTCCGATCTTCCGGTAAATCACCTCATTTATGCATTTAAAAGAAAAAGCACGCCGAAGCGGATTGACTTCGACGCGCGTACTATATGCCGCCGCTAAATAAAAGAGAGAAGAAAACGGCGGCAGAGGAGATAGTCGTATTAACTGTTTGGTTAATTGTATTACGGGCTCTCGAAAACGGAATAAACCCGAGGAACTTTAATCTGTTCTTCGATTTCCGACAAAGAATATCGCGACCGTACCCGGTCCGCAGTGCGAAGCGATTACGGGTCCGATATTAAAGACCTCGACGCTTTTGATTTTCGGGAACGCGTCAAGAATTTTCGCTTTCATTTCTTCGGCGGTTTCAAGGAAATCGGAGTGGCTTATAAAGCACTTGCCGTCGTAGTCTGCTCCGCCCGAAGCGTTGGCAATCATTTCGTCAAGCGTTTTTTGTATGGCTTTTTTCTTTCCGCGAGCCTTGTCGTACGCGATTATTCTGCCTTCGTAGTTGAGGTGCATGACCGGACATATGCCCAGTATGGTGCCGATAAGAGCGACGGTCGCTTTCATTCTGCCGCTTCTGCGGAAAAAACTCAGGTCGGTGCTGAAAAACTGATGATGAATGTTATGCTTGATATTTTCGACGAATGCAGCAACGTCGCCGAGCGACTGACCTTTGTCGCGTTGTTCCGCCGCAAGACAGAGTAAAAGTCCGAATCCGCAGCAACTGCAAGTCGAATCGATTACCGTGATTTTGTGGTCGTATTCGGCGTTGAGTTTTTTTGCCGCCGAGATTGCGTTATACACCGAACCCGACATGCCCGATCCGAACGCCAGATGCAGTACGTCCGCTTTTTGTACGAGCGGAGTGAAAAATTCGACGTATGCGTCCTCGTTCAGTTGCGAAGTCGTGGGTTTTGCGCCTGCGTGTATTTTTTCATAAAACGCGGCAAGGCTTTTCTCGTTCATATCGTCGGTGAAATCTTCGCCGTTTACGGTGTACGCATAATGTATGACGGGAACGTTCAATTTTTCGACCATGGAAAAGGGAAGGTCTACCGTCGATTCGCTGCTTAAAATAAATTGGTTATTCATAATAGTGTAACCTCCTGAAAAATTCGTGTTATCGTGTGACGACGGCTTTTTTGTTCGCGAGTCGCTTTCCGTTCGTCGATTTAAGTATAGCAAAACCGGTATTATAAGGCAACCTACCGTTGCGCTCTGCCGTTCTATGTTATCTGCCGGGCAAAATAGAGAGAAAATCATACGCTCTACGGAGAGTAGAGTGCCGAAATAGCGGCAAAATTCAAGAAACGCATGCCAAATCGCCTTCTATCGTTGACAAAAGCGTTCGGCTGTGGTAAAATAAAAGAAAAATCTGTACGGAGTTATTATGAACGTAGTCGATTTGTATAAACACACCGCGGAAAACATGGACAAAGACGTCACGCTTTCCGGTTGGATAAAAAATCACAGAAAACAGAAAAATTTCGGCTTTATCGATTTTCAGGACGGAACGTGTTTCAAGCACGTTCAGATAGTGTATTCGCAGGACCTCACCGAAAATTTCGACGAGGTTTCGAAACTTAAAAACGGATCGGCGATAGAGGTGCTCGGAAAAGTCGTGCCGTCCGAAGCCAAAGGGCAGACGTTCGAAGTCAAAGCGGAGAAGGTAACTCTTCTCGGCGACGCGACCGACGAATTCCCCATTCAGCCCAAGCGTCACACCCGCGAATTCTTGCGCGAGCAGGCTTATCTGCGCCCCAGAACCAACCTCTTCCAGGCTGTGTTCCGCGTCCGCAGCGTTGCCGCAATGGCAATTCACACCTATTTGCAGGATAACGGATTCGTGTACGTTCACACGCCTATTTTCACCGACAGCGACTGCGAAGGCGCAGGCGAAATGTTCGAAGCGACCACTTTGCCGCTCAATAAAATTCCGCTTAATGACGACGGTAGCGTGGACTATTCTCGCGACTTCTTCGGAAAAAAAGTCGGTCTCACCGTCAGCGGTCAGTTCGAAGGCGAGTGCTTCGCTATGGCGTTCAAGAACATCTACACGTTCGGACCGACCTTCCGTGCCGAAAACTCCAACACCAAAACTCACGCGTGCGAATTCTGGCAGGTCGAACCGGAAATGGCTTTCTGCGACCTCGAAGGTCTTATGAAAACCGAAGAAGCGCTGTTCAAATTCATCGTCAAATACGTTCTCGACAGATGCCCCGACGAGATAGATTTTCTGGACGGATTCGTTCAGCCGGGACTGAGAAACAAACTCGAAACCATGCTCGCGTCCGAATCGGCGAGAGTCACGCACGAGCAGGCTATCACTATTCTCAAAAACGCAGATAAAGAGTGGGAATTCAAGCCCGAATACGGTCAGGATATCGCAAAAGAACACGAAAAATACCTCACCGAGGAATACTTCCACAGCCCCGTGTTCGTCACCGACTGGCCCAAGGACATCAAGTGCTTTTACATGAAACAGAATCCCGACGGAAAGACGGTTGCCGCGGTCGACTACCTCGTTCCCGGCGCCGGCGAAATGATGGGCGGCAGCCAGAGAGAGGAGGACTACGATAAACTCGTTGCCGAAATGAAGCGCAGAAACATGAACATCGACGAACTTTATTGGTATGTCAATCTGCGTAAGTTCGGAACGTGCAAGCACTCCGGCTTCGGCATGGGCTTCGAAAGAATGTTGATGTACCTTACCGGTATCGACAATATCCGCGACGTTCTGCCTTTCCCCCGTACGCCCGGAAATTGCAGTTTCTGATCGCATAGAATTCTGCGCATGCGCTTTTTCGGCGACTTCGTTTATGAAAAATAGCCGAAAAACGCCGATATGCCTGTAAAAGTATTGACTTTAAAAGCATATTGTGTTACAATAAAGTACATATTAAGGCTGTACCCATAAGGAGAAAATATATGAGCGTTTTTTATGAAAAAAAGGAAAGTTTTTGGTGGTTTTTGTTGGGATTCTTTATTCCTGTCGCAGGAATCGTCCTTTATTTCGTGTTTAAAAACACAAACCTTGCAAGAGCCAAAAAGTGCATGTACGGCGTTATCAGCTTCGCGGTCGCTGCCGTTTTCATCGGTATCGTCGTAGGACTTTACTATCTCAACATGGACCCCGTTTTCCGCAACCTCGAAACTCTTCTCGCAAAATAAATAAGCATGCTTTGCGCGGCGTACCGACTCCCTCGGCGCGCCGTTTTGTGTTTTAAAAGCATTTTTAAAGCCGAAAAAGGAAAAACGGACGTTAGTTTATTAGCCAAAATGCCGATAATGTGGTATAATATATGCGAAAATGCGTAAGCGCGGAGCGTTTACACCTGCATTTTGCGCGAAATCTCAACCGAGCCGCACAGAAAAAACAAAAAGCGAAAAACGCTTTCAACATATCCGGAGATAAAAATGTTACAACTGCAAAACGTAAGTTACTATGCGCCCGACGGCGACGAAAAGGAAATACTCAAAAACGTAAGCCTTGAAATAAAGGACAAGTTCACGGTAATCACGGGGCCCAACGGCAGCGGAAAAAGCACGCTCGCAAAAATGATTGCCGGAATAATCAAGCCCACGAGCGGCAGAATTATTCTCGACGGAGAGGACATCACCGACCTTAACGTCACCGAACGCGCGAATAAAGGCATAAGTTTTGCCTTTCAGCAGCCCGTCCGCTTCAAGGGTATCACGGTTAAAGACCTTATCACGATAGCCGCCGGCAAAAAAATCAACGTGGGCGATGTGTGCAAATACCTGTCCGAAGTCGGTCTGTGCGCGCGCGATTACGTCGATCGCGAAGTCAACGCCTCTCTATCGGGCGGAGAACTCAAACGTATCGAAATCGCCACTCTGCTTGCTCGCGGCACCAAACTTTCCGTATTCGACGAGCCCGAAGCCGGTATCGACCTGTGGAGTTTTAACAACCTTATCGAAGCGTTCGTCAAAATGCGTGACAAGAGCGGCGGAAACGTCATCATAATTTCCCATCAGGAGCGGATTTTAAGCATAGCCGGCGAAATCGTGCTTTTGCAAAACGGCGAAATCGTCAAAGTCGGTTCCAAAGAGGAAGTCATGCCGCTCATTCTCGATGCAGGCAGGACTTGTAGTGTGCTTGAGAAAAAACTCGGCTGCCCCGGCAACGAATAGCGCGGCTATCTAAGGCTGCGTGCTTGTCGTTCGTCGGTCACGTACCATAAGTACGCTCACGCCGAACTCCTTCGCCTGCTGCCTTATCTAGCGGCACTCTTCGTCACCTCACTTCGGCAACGAAAGCACGGCTATCTAAGGCTGCGTGCTTGTCGTTCGTCGGTCATCTTTTTTGCGGCAACGAAAGCCACGGACTAGAACTGCGCGCTTGCCTTGTTTAACCTTATATTCGGCATAAAAAATCTCGGAGAACGAAATGGATAAAATTCAGGAAAATTTACTCGCGGAAATAGCGGATCTGCACGGCATACCGGAAGGTGCGTATAATATCCGCGCGAACGGACAACTTGCCGGCAGAAATTGCACCGCTAATATAGAAATCTGCACCAAAACCGACAAACCCGGCATAGATATTAAAATAAAGCCCGGGACGAAAAACGAAAGCGTTCACATCCCGGTCATTCTCGATAAAAACGGTATGAAAGACAACGTGTACAACGACTTTTACGTCGGGGAAGGCGCGGACGTGGTTATAGTCGCCGGCTGCGGAATACACTGCGGCGGCAGCGAGGACATGCAGCACGACGGAATTCACACGTTTTACGTCGGCAAAAACGCGCGCGTCAAGTACATCGAAAAGCATTACGGCGAGGGCGACGGCATGGGTAAGCGTGTGCTTAACCCCGAAACCGTGGTCTACCTCGAAGAAGGTGCGTTCATGGAAATGGAAACCACGCAGATCAAAGGCGTGGACAGCACCGTCCGCACCACGAAAGCCAAACTCGGCGACAAAGCCAAACTCGTCATTCACGAAAAGATCATGACGCACGGCGTTCAGCATGCCGAAACCGATTTTACGGTCGATCTCGACGGCGCGGACAGCGCGGCAAACGTCGTTTCCCGTTCGGTCGCGAAGAACAAGTCGCATCAGATTTTCCGCAGCAACGTTCGCGGCAACAACAAGTGCAACGGTCACACCGAGTGCGACGCCATAATCATGGACGAAGGCTCGGTCGCGGCTATTCCGGAACTGGAAGCCAACAACGTCGAGGCAAGCCTTATTCACGAAGCGGCAATCGGTAAAATCGCCGGCGAACAACTTATCAAACTGATGACGCTGGGACTTACCGAAAAACAGGCGGAAGAAGAGATAGTAAGCGGATTTTTGCGTTAATCGATAAATTTTGCGGTGACTAAACGTTATTTTCACCGCAATTTATATAATAGGTATTATTATGAGATTGGATAAATTTTTGAAGGTATCGAGAATATTGAAGCGGCGCACGCTTGCCGCCGACGCATGCGATATGGGCAAAGTGTCGGTAAACGGC
>CAKQDN010000047.1 GCA_934229275.1 uncultured Clostridia bacterium
ACGCACCACGATTACGAACTCAAACGCGTTACGGGCGAGCCGGGCTGCGGTGCTGCCGTCGTGTACTCATACGAATGTAAAGTCTGCGGCGACGCTTACGACGTGTACGAAACGGTCGCTCATTCGGGCGATTATACGACTTCTTTCCTGTTCGACGGAGAAAAAGACTGCTCCGGCGGCGTTACCGTCGTCTATTCGTGCGCGAACTGCAGAAAAGAGGTCAAACGGTACAAAACCTACAATCATGTGTCTTTCGCCGATTATACTCCGGCACAAGCAGACGGTGCGTGCGGCGATCACGCTCTTCAGCGCCTTGCCTGCCCTTGCGGAAAGAACGAACGCTATTCGCTCGTAAAAACCGACGGAGAGAACTGCGAAGAGGCGGAATTTAAGTTCGTGTCTACAGAAAAAACGTCCTCGTCGGTGACTTATTCGTATGCGTTCGCCTGTGAAAAATGCGGTTTGCTCGTAGTCGAAAAAATAACGCTGTCAGGCGTGGGGTTAAGCGAAAAAACGCGCAAACTAACCGTGGGCAAAGGCGTAGTCGCAAAAGGAAGTTACGTCTTTTACGAAAATTATTTTTCCGTAATTTCCGCTTCTTAATAATATAGAATAGTACTGCTCCGAAAGCATAACTATGCGGCTTTTTTTCGCATAACGCTTGCTTTAAACGCCGAGGTGTGCTATACTGTATCGGTCCGTACGGATTACCGACGGAACAATTAAAAATCATTAACATAGTGGGCTATCGATTTTCCGAAGTCCAACGGGAGTAAAAAAATGAACAGAACAACCAAAGAAATCGTCTGGTACGCAACCGTTTGCGCACTGATTTTCGTAGCGAGAATTCTCGATCACGTCGTAACCGGCTTTTTGCCGATCAACGCGGCGATAATCACATTGACCGTTGCGTATGTGTGCATGCTGATTCGCCCGACAATCGTAAACGCATTGGCAACGGGAGCGGCTTTCGGACTTATGTCGCTCGTGACGAGCGTCATCTACCCGGGCGGTTTTACGCAATATTTCGTCAATCCCATAGTATCGGTTCTGCCGAGAATAGCGGTGGGAGCGGCAACGTGGGGCGTTTATCGCCTTATCGCCTTAATCGGGAAAAAAGCCGAAGTGCCGGCAATGATAACGGCATGCGCGGTCGGCTCGTGCGTCAACACGTTTTTAGTAATGACAGCCATATTCTTTTTCATGAGCGCGGTAAACGACGTGACGTATGGCTATGTGTTCGGACTGGTCACCGTAAGCAATTTCCTTTTCGAACTCATTTTGCCGGCGGTAATAACGCCTGCAATCGCATTCGGCGTCCGCAAGGGACTTAAACGAGCGTACGATGACTGCTATATTAAAGAAAAAGACGTAAGAGAGAATAACGTAGAGGAAAACAAATGATTCTTGCGATAGACATAGGTAATACCAACATAAAACTCGGCGTGTTCGACGGCGGCAAACTTGTTCATTCGCTGCGACTGTCATCGTCCAACCGCAAGACCGCCGACGAGTATTATTATACTATAAAGAATATGCTCTGCGACTCGGTTGACTTTAAGAAAATCGAGGGCGCGATTATGTCCAGCGTCAATCCGCATCTTAACTACACCGTCGAGCATATGATAACGCACTACTTCGGCGTTACTCCGATAATCGTGGGCGGCGGAATAAAAACCGGACTCAACGTCAAATACGACAATCCGAAGGAAGTGGGAGCGGACAGAATAGTCAACAGCGTCGCGGCGTACGTCACCTACGGCGGACCGTGCATAGTCGTGGACTGCGGCACTGCGACTACGTTTAACGTCATTTCCGAAAAGGGCGAGTTTTTGGGCGGCGCGATAAGTTTCGGACTTAAAGCGGCTTCGGAAGCACTCGGCGCGTCGGCTGCGAAACTGCCGATAGTCGAACTCTCCACGCCAGAAAAAGTGATAAACAAATCCACGATTACCAACATGCAGTCGGGCATCGTGTACGGCTACGTCGGACTGGTCGAATACCTCGTCCGCGCAATAAAAAAAGAACTCGGCTCGCCCGAAGTCAAGGTGGTCGCGACCGGAGGACTCAGCGAGATAGTAAGCGCGAAGAGCGACGTGTTCGATTACGTCGACCGCACGCTGACGCTCAGAGGACTGGCGTATCTTTACAAACTCAACTCGTAGTTTGCACTCCGGAAAGCGAAGGAAGAGCCGTGAGAAATCACGGGCAAATAAAGCCCGGCGTGCGTTTTAAAAGACCTCTGAGGCGCCATGAAAGTCGCCGAAACGGCAAATTTACATAAAAAGTGAAAAATGAGATAATAATATCTTTGATAAACGCAAAAAAACGATTGACAAATCGTTCGTAAAAGGCTATAATTAGTGCGTTACTATATGTATAAATCTACTATTTCAGGAGATACATGAATGAAGAAACTTAAAAGACTTTTGGCTGTCGTATGTTCGCTCGCACTCGTAGCGGCTTTGACGGTCGGCAACATGGGCATGATTGCTCTGGCAGTAACCGGCGGCGGAACCGACGACGCAGAATACAAATTCAGCGTTGACGTTGCCGAAACGGTTGAGTACGGACAGGCTTTCGACGTTAAGTCGGCGGAAGGCTACACCGTAAAGGTTATCGCTCCCAGCGGAAAAGAAGCCGCAGTGGAGAACGGCAAAGTAACTGCCGATCAACTCGGTAACTATATCGTTACCTATACCAAGGGCGATATGGAGTATTCTTTCAGAGTAGCCAGCAAAATTGCTGACACCTACGAACTCTATGTAGGCGAAGTTATCAACGGCGTTCTTTACACTGCCGCAGATATTCCCTCGTTCGCAGGCAAGAACAACGAATACACCGTTCCCTCGGCATATCTCGTTAAAACCGAAAACGGTACTTCCACCGTCGTAGGCGCGAAGATCGCACCCGTTTTCTCCGGCGTTAAAAACGAGAAGACCGACAAGGGATATAAGTTCACCGAAGCGGGTACTGCTTTCGTTCGTTACGAAACCACCGTCGAAGGCGGAGCAAAGGTTATTTCCAAGGACTATGAAATTCAGGTCCAGAGCGAAATGACCGATGACAGCAAGCCCGCTATCACCGTGACCAACTTCCCCAAAACCGCTCAACTTAAGAGCAAACTCACTCTGCCCACCGCAAGCGTCAGCGACGATTACGATAAGGCAGTAAGAGTTGAAATCTCGGTTAAAGACGCCGACGGACAAACCGTTAAAGAAGCGGTCGTCGACGAAGAAACCGGATATGCTACCTCGTTCACCGAAAAAGAACTGTATTTCGACGCTACCGCAGGTAAAACCGTGGTAGGAGAAGGCGAAACCGTTCTTTCCGGAACGTATTTCTATCCCGCAACCAAGGGCGATTACAAAGTCACCTATAAGGCAATCGACGACGCCGGCAACGCTGCAGACGTTCTCGAATATACCGTTGCCGTTTCCGACGGCAAAGCGCCCACCATCACTTTCGATGCAACCACGCTTCCCACCAACTGGGGCTGGAAGTCCGTCAAGAATAAGAGCGGCGAACTCGAAAGCAACGCGCTTACGTTCGGAATGCCCGAATTCTACGACAACGACACCGAAAACAAAGACATCGTCGTTACGCTTACCGTAACCGATCCTCAGGGTAAGACCGTTGCTCGTTTCAGCAACATCAATACCGATAAGGACGAAGAATACACTTCCACCAACAGCGTGTTCAAAACCGCTCCCAAGTACACCTTCAAGGCAGACGCCAAGACGTTTACCTTCGACATCAAGGCGTATGTAGAAGCAATCAAGAGCGCAATGGAAGAGGCTCAGGAAACTTATTCGTACTCCGTGACCGGCAACTACAGCGTTGTTTACACCGCTAAAGACAAGACCGGCAACACCGCAAGCACCTCGACCTACTATATCAACGTGGTCGAAGACTATGTTGACGAAACCGAGCCTACCGTAACCATCGAAAACATTCCCGAAAGAATCGTCGTTAAAAACGGCTTGACTTTCACCGTTCCTTCGGTTATCTTCTACTCCAAAGAAGACAGCAACCTCACCACCTCTTATACTCTGACCTCGGGCGAAAAGTCCATCGACGTTAAGAGCGGCGAAGAACTCACTTGCACCGACGGCAAAATCGGCGAACTCGAAGTAACCGGCGAAACCGTTACCCTCAAGGCAACCGCTAAGTCCGCCGCAGGTAACGAAACCGAAAAATCGTACGAAATCAAAGTGGTTAAGGCTTCCGCTAAGGAACTCGACTACGAAGTCGTTCTCGTTAAGAACGCAAGCGCGGATCTCCGTTGCGGCGTAGGCGAAATCAACTACGGAACTCTTAAGATCGGCGACATCACCGAATCCGAAGTTAAGAACGTCGGTGTGGAACTCGGCATCAAGTCCTCGGAAGGTATCTATCTCAATCAGTTCAGCGCAGAAATCTACTGGGCAGACAACACCAAGATTGTAAGAGACATCACCTTCATCCCCACCACCGCAGGCACCTATTATCTCGAAGTTCGCGTATTCGACGTGTACGGCAATAACGAAGTAAGAATGTATCCCATCGAAATCGCCGAGAAGTCCGAATCCGACAGCAGACCCACCGGTCCTTCCGCAGGAACGCTGCCCACTTCCGCAGACATCTACACCACCGTCGAACTCGTAAACAGCACGTTCACTCTCAATAACTACAGCACTTACGTTAAGGCTGCAGACGAAGACGTTTATCTCGCAACCGCTCACGTTATCAGCGGCGGCAGATTCAGCCTCATGGGCGAACAACTCGTTATGATGACCGCAGGTACCTACAAAGTTACCGATAAGCCGATCATCGTCACTACCAACGACTACACCAAGAACTACAACGGCGGAGCAGAAGGCTACGAAGCATGGCTCAACAGTTACGCAGTCGAAAAGAAGTCCATCGTTGCTAACCAGAGCACCACGATCACTTTCGAAACCGTTGGCAAAGCAGTTCCCGCATACGTCGCTCAGGTCAATTCCGAAGTAACTCTGCCCGCAATGATCGCTTACAACACTGTCATGAACGCAAAGAAGGAAGACATCAAGGTTGAAGTTACCCATTCTTCCGGCGTTGAAATGAAAGTAACCGAACAGGCGGACGGAACTTATATGTTCAAGCCCAATTCGAACGGCGCTTACACCGTTAAGTACACCGCTTCTGTCGGCGGAAGCAGCGACACCGCTACCTTCACCGTAAAAGTCGGCGACATCAACGCTCCCGAATTCAAGGTCAACGCTCACGGCAAGACCGCAAAAACCGGCAGCAAGTTCGAATTCAGCGAAGTCACCTTGCTCGAATCCGAAACCGGCATCACCGTTCTCAAGACCCTTAAGAAAGACGGCAGCACCAAGGCAACCGTTAAGTCCCTCACCGGCAAGGGCGAAGACATCACTCTCAGCGAAGCCGGCACTTACGAAGTTACCTATGAAGTAACCGACAAAAACGGAAACACTTCCACCAAGCGTTTCACCATTACCGTAACCGAGGCTTCCGCTAACACCGTCAGCGCAGTCACCGTCGTTACCATCGTCCTCGTCGTCGTTGCAGTTGCTCTTATCGCAGGTATCGTAATCTACCTCGTAGTAAGCCGCAAAAAGCAGACCACGAAGTAATTTGAAAAAGAATTAAGTTACAAAGGCAAGCTGTTCTTAATAGATTTAAGGGCAGCTTGTTTTTTAAGGAGTTAAATGAGCGTTATTCCCGACAAAAAAGACTATAAAAACGCCGACAGAAGCAAAGTTTCGACTTTTACTAATAAACTTGCCGGCAGCGGTTTCGAACTCGCCATGCACGTCGCACCCACCGAAAAAAGCCATTTCGACCGTTTCGGATTCGTAAAGAACAATAAGCGCGTCGTTATCGTGTACGACGTTAAAGCGTCTATTCTGTCCGTAACGGCTTCGGACGAGCAGTTTCGCGAAGTGTGCGGAATGTGGGAAAAACTTGCCCGATTCGATTCGGCTAATACCGAATCGACATCTGTTCCGAAGAGCGGCAAAAAATCCCCGGAACTCGGCTCGCCCGAGGTTACGAAACCTTCACAGGGCAAGGCGGCAAAGCAAACCCCGAAGAATAAGCAGGAAAAGCAGCCGCAGCCGAATAAGTCGGATAAACAGTCGCAGCAGGACAAATCCGCAAAACAAGCGAATAAAGGCGCAAAAACCGACGCAAGCGCAGGAAAAACAAATGCGCCGAAATCACCCGTAAATAACTCGAAAAACGTTGCTAAAAACGAGCAAGCCGCCGCTAAACCGTCGCAGTTAAGTCTTGCCGAGAATAAATCGGCGAAGAAAAATTCCGCAAAGACAACCGATGCAAAGGCGTCGAAACGAAATTCCGAAAAAGTTGTCGGATCCGAAAAAGCCAATCAACCGCAAAAGCAGTCTGCTCCCGCCGAACATGCATCCGATAACGGTGACGAGCCGCTCAAAAACGATTTTTTGCTTAAAAAATACACCGCCGACCGTTTCGATGCGGCATTGCAGTCACTCAAAAACGTTAAAGTCAAGTACAAACTGAAAAGTCGGCAGGGTAGCGGAGTCGCGAGCGTGGACGTGTACGAGGTTTCCGACGGAAAGAACAAACTCACCGTCACATACATGCCCGAAAAGCAGATTTTGCAGATTCAGGGTAAGGCGACCGATTTCAGCCGCAAAGTGCAGACCTATTTCAGCGAAGGCAGCGATTACAAATCGGCTGTAAAGGCTCATATCGAGCAGAAACAGACCGACGAGAAAGCCGCTGACGTCGAAAAAAGGCTCAAAAAGTATTTGCCCGTCGCAAGCGTACTTCTGTCGCAGCAAGCCAAAATCGACTTTTCTATCGGCATCGTTGATCTTCTGAGCGGAAATATAGTGTTGTCCGACTATTCGTCGCTGCTCATTCCGCCCTATCGCGGTTTGGAAAAACTGATTTTCGACCTCGAACAGGCGCAGGGAATAAAGGTGAAAATGGTCGGTCAGGCGTACGAAAAGGACGAAAACGGCGCGTATGTGCTTAAATCGGTTTATCGTAAGCGCATAGGCAGCATCGTTTACGCCGAAGTTATGGCGGCTCTCTACACCGAATACAATTCGACTCGCAACTATTACGTTCATTCCGGACCGCAAATGCAGAATAAAGTCATCAACGACAAAAATCAGGCGA
Source organism: uncultured Clostridia bacterium (assembly GCA_934229275.1). GTDB lineage: Bacteria > Bacillota > Clostridia > Christensenellales > Pumilibacteraceae > Neoclostridium. The sequence continues at coordinate 7,153 of CAKQDN010000047.1, forward strand.
TTTCCATCTACGAGAATATGCTCGCGGTTGTGGAATACAACGCTAAAAAACTGCGCGAAATCGGCTTTACGATGAAAAAACAATAATCGATTCACAACAAAATAATTTGTAAACGCGACTGCGACTTTTCTCATAAAAGTTTCGGTCGCGTTTTCCCTTACTTTTTTGTAAAAAAGTAAGCAAAAAACTTTTGAGTTAGGTGTACGTTAATTGCAAGGTTGGCTTTTCTGCTTGTGTGTGGCAGATAACCGACTTTGTTTTTATTTGTGTGTGTGTTGACACGCTAATGACTTCTTATTGTGGGACAGGCGTCCCCGACTGTCCGTTTAGCGGGAGGGGGAACCCCTCCCCTACAAGGTACACAGACTTTTGTGTGCTTTAATAGGACTTCTTTAAATCCTCGCCCTTCGGGAGAGGTGGCACGGCATTGCCGTGACGGAGAGGGTAATTTAAAAACTCGCCGATATAAAACGCATATCGACGATCCCCCGTCACCTGACGGTGCAAGTTTCCTTTTTTTGCGAAACAGAGCCTTCAAATATTGGTGAGTTAAATATACTGCGCTATGCCGCCGGAGAAAAACGCTAATATCTCGAACCCGAAACGACATTAAAAACACCCGAAATAATCGCATCTAAGACTTGACTTTTACACATAAAAGCGATAAAATGTTAAAGTAAAACAAATTCGATAAGGAAGGAATGTAAATCATGAAAGAAATACGCTCCGAGGAAATAGACAACCTTTTTTGCGCAATTAAAGCATTAAACACCATTGACGAATTCTACGCCTTTTTCGGCGATGTCTGCACGATAAACGAAGTGCTCGATATGGCGCAGCGTTTTTCGGTTGCGAAAATGCTCGACGAGGGTAAAAGTTACGTCGAAATATCCGATAAGTCCGGCGCGAGTTCGGCTACCATCAGTCGCGTCAACAGATGCCTTAAATACAGTGACGGCTATAAAACCGCACTCGAACGCATGAAAAGCGGTGAAAACAATGCTAAATAATATAAAATTCGTATTTTTTGACGTCGATGACACTATTTTCGACTTTGATAAATGCGGCGAAAAAGTCATTAAAGAAGCGTTCGAAAAGTTTTCGCTTCCGTATTCCGCTACCGTTTTCCCGACGTTCAAAACAATCAACAAAGGCTTCTGGAAAAGAATTGAAAAAGGCGAAATCGACCGCGCCTATCTTTCCGCGCACAGATTTAACGCCGTGTTCGCGGACCTCGGGATAGACTTCGACGGTCCGACGTTCGAAAAAGAGTTTTTGCGCGGACTGCATTACGCATGCGAGGAAGTGGACGGCGCAATCGAAACCGTTCGCAGTCTTTCGAAAAAATATCCGCTTTTCGTTGCAAGCAACGCCTTTTATGAGCAGCAAATCAACAGACTTTCTCTTGCCGGCATCGCCGACTGCTTTAAGGACGTTTTCGTTTCCGAAAAAATGGGCTGCAATAAACCTTCCCCTGAATTTTTCGCAAAAATGCTTTCTCTTGCCGGCGTCGATAACCCCGAAACCGCGCTTATGGTCGGCGATTCGCTCGAAGCGGACATTATCGGAGCAAAAAACGCAGGCATGAAAACCTTCTGGCTGACGGACAAAAACGGGGACGAGCATGCCGACGTAACGTCGCCCGACATAACCCTTTTGTCAAAAATTTTATTATAAGTATAATTTTATCATTTTTAACTTTTTTTTCATTGTTTGTTCATATGTGTAGAGTATAATAAGCGTTGAATTATAACGAGGTTTTCCGCTTAATGAAACGTATCGGGCTTACAATTTTATTTTTCGCCGCTATGACTCTTTTTGCGTGCATGGCTTTTTCGGCATGCTCACGAGAAAACCCAAGCGTAGAGTATGACGGCGCAGGCGACAGAGTCGGTTTAACCTCCGATATGCCCGTCCCCCCCGAATACGAATCGGCGAAAAACGCCGCCAAAGCGGTCGGCAACACCGAGTTTGTCGACGGCATATACGAAAACGATCAGTGGAAAACGTCATCTTGGGGAGGGGCATATAACTATACGAGCGTTATTCTGGGCGATTCGGGATCGTATGTCGTGCATTTCCCTTCCGACAATTCTTCGACCGACAGCGGCATCGAAATAGATAATTATGAAAACGTTATAACAATTAAAAAAGCAGGTTATTTCCGTTTTACCGGCAGCCTCACGAAAGGCAGAATAGTTGCGGATTGCGACGAAAACGTGCGTATTATTCTCGACGGAGTAACCATGTACGGCAAAAACGGAGCGCCCGTGTGTTTTTATGGCTACGGTCAGAAAGTGCTTACTTTCGCCGAGGGAACGACCAACAATCTGTACGCCGAAGAACGCCGCACTTTAGCGAATTCGGAGCGAGAAAACCCCAATTGCGCCGTCTATTCTCAAAGCGATCTCACGATAAACGGAAGCGGAAGTTGCGCCGTCACGGGTTATGACGACGGAGCGATAATATGCCGCTCGACGCTTAAAATCAAAACGGCAACGATAGACGTAAGATCCAAAAACGACGCGATTATCGCCATGAATGTGGTGGTTAAAAACGGAGCGTCGCTGTTTTCCGATTCCACTGCCGGCTGCGCGATAAT
>CAKQDN010000048.1 GCA_934229275.1 uncultured Clostridia bacterium
TGAATTTCGCTTTCATTTCTCTTTTGTTTCCCGCTTACTCTACATAAAACCTTATCCCTATCTAACCGCTATCTACAAATCCGTCGCATTTAATTAGCGACGGCGCGCAGAAATAATTCCAACGCATAAAAAACCTCCTTCCAAAAAAAACTCGGAAAGAGGGTTTTTTATTACACATTCAATCCGTCCCGTACTAACCTCGTTTTTTTATTACGGGACTAAATATATTTTTTTCTACTTTTATTATATTTGAGAAATATTAATAATTATTTTATATTCTTTTTTTTCATAAGCCTCAATTTGAACAAATTTCTTTTCACCCTGAAAAGACGTTACGGACGGCTCAATTCCTAAAGCATATTCATTTTTTGTCATAGATTTCCACTCGTTAAAATAAGGCAATTTTTCCGTATCGTAATCAAATAAGATACTTTTTTTTATTTTATTGTTAACGATTAAAATGTTATTACTTCCTTTTAATAAACTATTAGTATAACACATTTCTTCCTTTTCACAAGGGTCTGTCATAACTAATGAATTTTTTATTTTTTCTTCAGCCAAATCACTTACCGCTATTTTATGCTCGATATCCGCCTTAATTTCAACACCTTCATCCAAAAAAGGATAACCTAAATTAAAGTGATACAATAAAATAAAATTATCATTATGGCTTGATTGATTTTCAATAGTGTCAGTTATAATAAGGTTTCCGGAATTAAGCCTTGTTTCTATTTTTCTTATTAATAGAAGTTTTTTATTAAAAAGTTCAGTGCTTGGAATTTCAAGACATATAGTTATTGTTTCATTTTCACAAAAATAAAAATAATTACTAGCTGGTGTATTGTGTATTGTCCCGTGCATAGGAATCCCATTGAATTCGTTACAAACATTGTCCAACCCGCAGGTATATAAAAAACCACCGCAAAAACTTTTTGAAAAAGAAGTTTTTTTATCATTTGACACATAGCCGTTTGAACTTATGTAACTAAAATTTTCCCCACAAAAATCAAGGTTAGTTATATCACCACAATTATCCGGCGTTACCGTGAAATGCATTTTTCCGTTATACACTTCAATTATTGTAGCCCCTTTCCCTTGCCCTTTCGACAAAATTGATTCTCGAATATAATAATTTGTTTTCATATAAGGTTTGTCCTCCGCAAAAGTATTATCCATATAGCGTTCGTACTGTAAATTTCAATTTAATTTACGACTTTTCCTCCGACAAATACTTTTACTATTTTTATATTTTTGTCAAATACTACAAAAACCGCATCGTAGCCTTTACAAATTATACCCTTGTTAATTTTTAGTATTTTTGCAGGAACTTCCGTTAGCATTTTTACCGCCGTAGGAATTTCAAGCCCACATTCATATACAAGCGTTCTAACTAAGCAATCGGCCGTTGCGACACTGCCGGCAAACGCCGAACGATCTTTTAACTTACAAACACCATCTTCGACGATAAACTCCGTACCACTCATTACACCTTTCTTAACGTCCGTACCTGCAATTTCCAAGCTATCCGTCACCAAAGCAACTTTTTCCGTCCCCTTAATTTTGATAATCATTTTAATGAGGTCTGGCGGCAAGTGTTTTCCGTCAGCAATAATTTCCACATACAATTCATCGCGCAAGTACGCACTTTCAATCACACCCAAACTTCGATAACCATTTTCACGAGTAACAGTTGACGTACAACTATATAAAACTTTCCGTTTCGAATTCTTCAATATTTTTTTACTCCTAACCCCCGCCCTACGTATAATTCCGTAGTTTCGGTTTTATCATAGATAGATAACCCGTATTCAGAAAATTTTAAGACAAGATAATAATAAGCATAACATTCAGGAATACACCTTTCAAAAGTGTAATAAAGTCCAGATTCGACTTAGGTTATCTTTTTGTACTATCAAATATAGTTTTTGAAATTAATTCTAGTTAACCTTATATGCTTTCTCGCTGCTTTGATGTTGATTTACTTCCTTTTAGCAGTAGTATATTCCTATACTCTGTCGCCGCCGCATGTTATTGCTCTCGAATCCACTCCGAATTCGCTTAAACCGTTTACCGCGCTTATTATATCTCGTGTTCTGGTAAGTTTCTTGCAAAGGCTATCTCAAACTTGATTTAAGGATATTACGCCATTCCATGTTATTGCTATTATTACCAAAAAAATTTTCTGCCTATGTTGTACAAAATCATCCCATTAGGATTATAACAACTGTGGCAGTTTTTCATTTTTTCCCATAGCATTCAAAATCTGTTCGCAAAGCATAAGACATCTTGGCAAATGATACGGCCCTTTCCAAAGTGACCCCTTCTGAGTATGCGAAACCGTGCCGTCTCTGTGCAAATACCCGTACCACTCGCCGAACTCTTTATCCGGAAAATGCGAAAACGTGTAATCATGTATTTTTTCAAACCACTCTTCGTAAATTTTTTCACCCGTGATTTTAAGAGCTGTCAAAGTAGCTATAAGACACTCGTTATGCACCCACCATAATTTCATATCATGTTCTAACTGCTCGCAAGGACGGTTATAGACGTCCCTGAAATAATATATGCCGCCGAACTCTGTATCCCAACCGAGATTTAAAGACCATTTAAGCATATTAAGTGCCTTTTCGAGTAATCCGTTATCGTTAGTTTCGACTGCGTAATTCATTAAAAACCACGAGTTTTCTATCGTATGCCCGGGGTTTATTGTTCTGCCCGTAGGATTATCAAGAATACTGCCGTCCGGATTTACGTTTTCAAGCACACATTTTAAATCCGCTTTGTAGTGTAGCCCTATCATATCTTTTAAAAGATTTGCGATAATGCCGTCATAATAATCCTTTTTGGCGGGATCTATTCTGCGCAAAGTCTGTGCCGAACTTACAAGCACCATCGGATATGCGTTAGAATGTAAATTTCTAACGTCGGCATTTTCTTTCGGTGTTATCTTATACGGGTCGCTTGACGGGTCTTTATAAATAGAATACATTAAATCGAAATAACGTTCTGCAAGTAAAAGATCTTCGGGATTTTTACTTATGCCGTAATATTCGGCAAACCCTACGACAAGAAAACTTTCCGAAAAGAAATATCTGCGCTTTCTTATAGGTCTACCGTCACGGGTTACGGTAAAAAACATCCTACCGTCCGTTTTATCTATACAGTATTTTTTTATAAATTCCGCCCCTTTCTCGGCGGCAACCGCCCACTCTTCTTTTATGCCGTAAGTATTACATAATTTAGAAAAAGTCCATAAAGTTCTGCCTTGAAACCATACGCTTTTATCGTTATTATAAGACTTTCCTTCCCTATCCACACTCGTTATGAATCCACCGTATTTTTCATCAATCAAATCTGATTTCATCCAAAAACCCATAACGTTATCCATAAGTTGTCGTTTATAAATTTTTTGCAGATTTGCAATTTTATTGTTTTCCATATTAAATCTCCTATGAATCTCAATTTTTATATGTTATTTATATCTTAAAATGTCAGGTATAGCCTTATCTTTATAAATCGTTATGCGTTTAGCATCTATTTGTCTATTAGAAAGAATAACCTTCAACACTATAATAAGCCATATTCGCTTGTCTTACGTCAAGACGTCCGAAACACGCGCATACGGGAACGGAACTTTTTACCCATACGTTATATTGTACCGACTCGCCGAGCGTAAATCCTTTCTCTCCCAAAGGCTTATCAAGTCGTATACACGTCGTTCGCATACCTTCGTGTGTTAACGTTATGCCCGTCTTCGGCTCTCTGTCTTCAAACACAAACACCAACTCTACCGTATTAGAACAAAATATCACGCCGTCCACTTTATTATGCATTAAAAGATCAAAGTATTCGGATAACTGTTTTTCAAACAAATTTATATCCATAGGTTGCGTTTTATCGTCAAGATAATCGTACAGATAAACACCAAGCATTTTCTTTTTGTTTTTTGCAATATCAAAATAGCGTTCAAGATATTTATCCATATTCACAATCTTGTCGCAACCCCAAATCCAAAACGAAACACCGTCAAAACAGTCAAGATATTCGGTTAAATCGTCAAAGATTTTTAAGTCGTAAAGCACGCACCAGAAATCAAGCCCGTTACTATTTAGTTTGCCTTGTATTTTCTTTAAAACCTTTGGCGAAAATCGTTCCATTCTCTCAGGTGAAAAAAAGTCGTCCATAACGCAACCGTTTATATTTTTCGCGACTTCCAACACATCAAGCACGTCGTCGGTATTGCCGAGTTCCTTGTCGGGAAGCGGCGAACTTGCATCACCTAAAACAGACCACTTTAACTGTTTTAAGTTTGAAAATTTCTCTGCCAAATTGTTAAACGGAGGCTGAATATTTCCGCCGTATGACACGATAAAACTGTTTTCTATCCCGTATTCTTTTGCAAACGCTTCCGGCGACATTTTACATTCGAACGGCACAATATCGTTATGACTACCTTCAAGATGTCCCCAGTTCCATAATTTTTTTTATTTCATAAATCACCTAAATATGTTAGTGAAACGACAGCAAAAATAATCACTTGTTTCCGTAATAATGCTTATACAATGAGTTAAGATTGCGTGCGGAAGGAAAAATGGATTGCGGACTTAAAAAATGCGAAAATTCAAACGTAATCATATTATCAACGATCGGCTTTGCAATCTCGATTTTTCTGCGCAACACGTCGAAAGGTATAGGAAAAAACATATTTCTGACATCTCGCTCAAAGGTTTCGACGTTTGACCAAAGAGAAATCCCGTGTTTTTCACAAATACCCTTTATCGCAGTCAGATAAGCGCCTAATTCGTTAAAATTTGCAGTTCCGTCCTGAAACGCACAAACATCTATATCCTTACCGCACAATTCCCAGATTTTATCCCACTCTTCACAAGTACGTTCGGGAGAATACGCAAACTCCGAAATACTTGACGATTTGAAGAAAGGACTTATAAAAACTTTTTTATCAGGCGTTTTATCCTTACATAAAGCGGCAAGTCCGCCCATAGTTTCCTTTATACTGTAAGTGTTATAATTCGTTTCGTGCGGAATATACCAGCCGTAAAACGACGGAATATCGCCGTACCGCGAAAGCACCTCGTCTATATAACGTCTGTTCTTTGCCATTTCACCTTTCGCGTCGCCGTCGTTCCAGCAAAGATTCGAAATATATAACCCCAAATAAACTTTCATATTGCGTTTTGCGGCTTCGGTGAAAATTAGATTTGCAAAATCTTCACCTTCGTGTTTAAGTGTCGGAAAAACCTTTGAAGGATATATGCATTTATCATAAAAACACCCGCGCATAATCACTACCGTGTCTATACCCACTTCTTTCATATTATCAAGATCAGCCTTCCATTGCTCATCCGACCAGTTAGAAGAAGGAATATCGTAAGTAATTTCATCTATAAAAGTTGCCTTTATAGGATAATTATCATTAAACATAAATCACACCCCTATATTTTAATTAAAAATTTAAAACGATACCTGCCTAATGGATATCCGTTTCGCATTTAACTTTGTTACAGCCTTTAAATTGACGAATAATATAAAACGTCATACAAATCACCAACATAACAACCGCAATAACGAATAAAAACAAAAAGCCTATTTTCCAGTCGTTACCGCTTAAATCCAATATCGAACCTATTAAAAACGGCGACGCTGCCGCAGCAGCACTTGCAACGGCGTTTACCGTCGCAGAAAGTTTCCCTGCGCAGATATATTCCCGCGTATGCAAAGTAATAAGACTTACAAACAACTCGACAAGCAATCTCAAAAACACACCTAAAATCAAGATTATCATCACAGTAAAAACAACGTTAAGATTATACGTGAAACACAAAATTAAACTTAATACGGCACACAAAAAGCAAGCAATAACGACCACAAGAAAATCGTTTTTTATTCTGTTACAAAGAAATACTGCCAGCATCGGACCTGCAAAAACCACAAATTGATAAAATAAATTGTATCACGGCATAAAAAACGTAATGCAACGTAGTGGGCAAACTTGCTATCTTATTCGATACCACGTACTCTTCCCTAACAGACACCATCGCTCCGGAATATACCATTTTAAGACACATTGAAAATACGTATATTAGCCAACACGACAAAATCAGCCCAAAAATTATCCGTTTATTGCTTTTATACATTGTTTTTGCACTTGATTATTTTTATCTTTTTATATGTTTTTAATTAGTTTTAAGCAAGTTTTATAGTTGACCGTTGCATTTCGAGTTTTTTTCATATCCGTGTTTTTTCGCATGCATCATATCACCTATTTCAAGTAATATTAGGGAAAATACAGTAACGGTAATCCCTATATATCCCAAAATCCCCGCATTAATACTGTACACAACTATACCTACTATCGTTGCAACAACTATTTCAAGTGCGGAAAGCATACTTGCTTTGCCCGCGGAAACAGTTTTAAGCCCTATCGAATAGAAGAGATACGCAATTGCCGTAGATAATACGGATAATCCGATAAAATAAGGAATACTCGACGGATTTGCAATCACTTTCGCAGAAAAATTCCACGCAGACGAGATAAAGAAAGAACCGACCGTAGAAAACAGAAAAACGTAAAAAATGGTTGTTTCCGCAGAATATTTCTTATTCGAAATCTTATTAAATATGCCGTATAACGCAAGAGACACGCCCGTTGCCAAACCTATCAATATACCCTTTACGCTTAATACCGTTTCTCCGCCGAAAGAAAGCATTGCGCACCCGCCGACAACCCCTGCAAGCGATATCAATTTAATACCGGTTATCTTTTCCTTAAAGATAAATCTCGACATAACGACCGCCCATATCGGTGAAGTATACATAAGCATTGCCGCCGCAGACGAGCCGTTTTCTTCGATAGACAAGGTATATAAAAGGCACACGGTCATAAAACAACCTATTCCCAAAAAAATCATAAGCGGAATATCGCGCAATGATATTTTAAATAGACTTTTATCTTTTATTAATATGAAAAGCCCGATTACTACGGCTGACACCAACGACCTGACGAAAGTTATATCGATAGACGAAAATCCTTTTTCTTGGAGCGGAAGTGTGAAAATACTTATACAGCCCCACAAAACCGCACAAAGAATTATACAGAATTCTCCCGAAAAAAACTTAACCAATTTCTCTTTAAACATAATGAAATTGTCCAAACGTTACGGCAAAAGATGTTTGCAAACACACCTGCTGTCGTGACCGTTTATCCTAAACGTTTCAGCATATTTTACTCCGCAAATTTTACCGTAGGTGAGCGATGTTGCCTTCATTGTCTCGGCAGGATCTTCGCCGTCATGTTCTCTAAGCCATTCTATCTGTGATTTATGGCAAAGAAAAGCCTTTTCTTTTAATTCCATCTCTTCGGTAATATCCACAAAATCTGTGGGTTCAAATATAGTTTTCGTTGCAGACGACATATAGTAAATAGGAATATTGTTCGGCACTTTCTCGGGATATTCGCCCGCTTTCGTACAATAATGCGGAAGCGTTGCCATAAACGCCGCTCTATCAGTCAAAGCGCTCGCTTCCACGTGATCAGCCATATAATCTTCGGGATACTGACTGATTATCATATCGGGACATACTTTCCTTATATAATCAATAAGTTTATTAAGTAGTTCCATATCGTATCTGCTTATTAAAACATCGTGTCCCCTTAAATTGTAATATTCTTTTGCGCCGATAACCTTCGCGGCAGCCGCCGCTTCTTTTATACGGATTTCCGCAAGTTTTTCGGGTAATATCCTATAATGTCCCTGATCTCCGCTCGATATACCGCAAATATACACTTCGTCCCCACGTTTAACGCACTTTGCAAGCGTGCCGAATGCGTTAAGTTCCAAATCGTCCGGATGACATCCTATTGCCAAAATTTTCATTTTTTTACTCCTTTTTCTTTTAATAAATGATAATAATACACGGGCATCGCGCTCCAACCGTGACACAAACTTCCACCCATTTCGTCGTCAAGACCTTTTATCGTCTCCCAAAAAGAAGTCGCGCCCCTTCGAAGCATATAACCGTATTTTTCTCTTATATCCTTAATGATAAAATCACTACCTTTTGTATCTCGTAATACCGCGTCGTAAACAAAACATTGCATAGAAAGCGTAGCGGGAACAATATCTTTATCTCCGTTTATCAGTTTATCTCTGATACTTTCGTTTCCAAGCCCTATAATGCAAGCAAAAGCGTTTCCGAGTGCTGAAAAGATTTTTTCACCCTTATCGCTTAAAAAAAACAATCCTTTATTCGCGTCATAAAACACTTTTACAATGCCAATTTTAATACGCTCTTCGTCAAAATCGTAAGCAACGTTCAAATAACGGCACATCTCCTTAAAAAATGTTAAGGAATATACCAAAGCGCAATTTAAGATAAGTTCTCTCTTTTTCACTCTGGGAATATTGTCTATAAGTTCGTTTTCGTTATTACTTCCTTGCGACCATTCGTAAAAATTCCAAAAAGGTTTATCAAAATTCTCTACAAGCCCGTCTTTGTCGGTTTTTAGATAAAAATTTTCTACAATCCCTTTTATTGTCGGAAACACGTCTTTAAGAATAGAATAATCTACGGTGTGTTTTATATATTCCCCTACGGAAATTATGTACATTAAAGAAAAAAACGGGATAGCGGGAGTATTAACGGCCGGATATGTAAGTTCCAGCATTTTATCCTTACGGACACCTTTCGCAATAAACCGCAACATCTCTCTTTGATATTCGTGCCCTTTAAATGCCTTATAGCCGCAAAGCATTTGATTCCTTGAATCCAAAACGTATAACGCTTGCTCTCTCCACGGACAATCTTCATAGTGATTGTGCATACATAACTTTAAGGTTCTTATACCGATATCATATATACGCTTGTCCTCTCCTTGAAGCGATATTCCGTTTTTCTCTGTCGGATACTCTGCGGGAATCAGTCCTATCTCTTTTACAATTACGTTTTCGTCACAATTTATTTGCAGATACCTGCCTGCTATCCTTACGAAAAAATGTTCGAAATAATTTTCGCCTCTAACACAATTGAAATCCAAAGAGAAATCCCTGCCGTAGTCCAAATATCCCCCCGGGATTACGCTCACGACTCTTCCGGTTGCAATATGTTCCGCATAGCCGACGGAAACCAAACAATCCGTAGGGCAGTCAACCTTTATGAAAAGATATCCCGCGGTTTCTTCGGACAAATCGTAAATAAACCGACTTATTTTTTTTGCATAAACTTTTTCATTTAAAAGAAGTTTCTTGACGGGTCTCGGCGCAAAATCACACTTTTTAACTATCACACGACTGCGCGAATATTCCGTATTCCCTTTCGCCGCCATTCCCAACGAATAACCTATCTGCAAAGAAAGTATTTTTTGCTCTTCCTGTTTGTAATCGTTATCGACACCGCTTAACATATTTTCGTTACTGTATGCAAGCAGTTTTCCGTTTTGCTCGACCGTAAAAATAACTCCCGCGCCGTCGTCTATATGCGTAAAACTGTCAAAACCTTCGTATCGAACTGTAATTTTAAGAGTATTACCTTTGGGTTTGCAAACGTCGGTTATATCTATTTGCTCAATATATTTCAAATCCCTATATCCCGCAAATTGTCCGAACCCCACTCTCTTTCCGTTTACATATGCAATAAAATCGGTTTCCGCGCATAAAAAAAGAGTTATATCGCCTTGTGTACAATCGAAATCGGTAATAAACGACACAACTGAATTTTTTTTGATTTCATTGTCGG
>CAKQDN010000049.1 GCA_934229275.1 uncultured Clostridia bacterium
TGGCATCTACGTCCGCAACGTTTTTGTCCAGAATTTTCTGAACTTCTTTGCTATAAGTATCGACGTCGTCTTCGGTAATCAGATTGTCCTTTTTGAACGCTTTGATTTTGTCGAGAATATCTCTGCGCGCGTTTCTCAGCGCAACTTTATATTCTTCGCCGATCTTATGAACCTGCTTGGAAAGATCGCGTCTTCTCTCTTCGGTGAGTTGCGGAAATACCAGACGAATAACTTTGCCGTCATCGGTAGGCGTAATGCCTATATCCGATTCGTTGATCGCTTTAATAACCGCTTTTATCATGCTTGCGTCCCAAAGCGAAATCTGCAAAAGTCTTGCCTCGGGAACGGTGATGTTCGACATCTGAGTAAGCGGGGTCTGCGTTCCGTAATAGTCAACGTATATCTTGTTAAGAATTTGCGGATTTGCTCTACCTGCGCGTATAGCCGAAAGATCGGTTTTAAGATGATCGATACTATCGGAAAGCATCAGTTCGTATTCGTCGAAAGCGTCCTGAACCTGGGGATTGTTGAATGTCATAATTTTGCTCCTGTAAGGTTTTTTCTATATTATATCATTAATTGAAAATTTTTACAACTATTTTATGAGAGTGCCTATTTTTTCTCCCATAGCAGCCTTTATAAGTCCGCGCTCGCTGCTGAGTCCGAACGCAACGATGTGCAATCCGTTTTCGCGGCAAAGCGTCACGGAAGTCAGATCCATGACATGCAGATCTTTATTTATAAGATCCATATAAGTGAGTTCATCGTATTTAACGGCGTTCGGATTGACCTTCGGATCGCTGTCGTAAACGCCGTCGATATTTTTCGCCATGAGAAGCACGTCGGCTCCTATTTCGGTCGCGCGAAGAGCGGCACCGGTATCGGTCGAGAAATAGGGATTGCCCGTTCCGCATGCAAAAATCACCACTCTTCCGCATTCGAAATGACGAATGGCTTTGCGCAGAATAAACGGTTCGGCTACCTGGGGAATACTGAGAGCCGTCTGAACTCTTACGGGGACTCCGTGACTTTCGATTGCGTCCTGCAACGCGAGCGAGTTCATAACGGTTGCAAGCATACCCATGTGATCGGCAGTTACTCTGTCCATATTCTGACCTTGTCTGCCGCGCCAGAAATTTCCTCCGCCGACGACAATTCCGATTTCAACGCCATTTTCGTGAAGTTCGACGATCTGCGAAACGATATGTTCGACCGCTTCGGGATTGATTCCCACTCCGGCATCGCCGGCAAGTGCTTCTCCGCTGATTTTCAATAATACTCTTTTATACATAGATTCTCCGTTTTAAAAAAATTAGAAAAAAGGGAACACTTTAAGCAAAGCGTTCCCAAATAGACTTAATTACTTATTGGCGATTTTTGCTATTTCGTCGGCAAAATTCTCGTTTTTCTTTTCAAGACCTTCGCCCATGACGAACTTCTCGAATTTAACGATTTCGCAAGTGGTGCCTGCTTTTGCTGCAACGGCGTCGAGGTGCTGCTTAACGGTGACAGAATTGTCTTTTACGAAATCCTGATCGATAAGGCAGACGTCTTTATAGAACTTGTTGACTTTTCCGACCAGCATCTTTTCGATGATTGCTTCGGGCTTGCCTGCGTTCTTGGGATCGTTGAGAGCCTGAGCCTTGAGAATTTCTTTTTCGTGAGCAACTTCTTCGTCGGGTACTTCGTTGTTGTAGGTGTACTTAGCGGAGCACCATGCAACGTGAAGCGCAACGTCGTGACATGCGGTTGCGAATTCTTCGTTTTCGTTTATGTTCTTGCCGGTTTTGACTTCGAGCAGAACGCCGAGTTTTCCGCCGAGGTGAGTATATCCTTCCACTCTGCCTTCGGACTGAGCGATACGGGTGAATCTGCGAACGGCAATCTTTTCGCCGATTTTAGCGATTGCAGAATTTACGAGGTCGAGAACGGTCATGGTTTCGTCGCCGATATAAGTCTGAGCAAGCAGTTCTTCAACATTTGCGGGGTTCTTTTCTGCAATGTGTTTAGCGATATTGCTGCAAAGTTCGACGAAAACTTCACTCTTACCGACGAAGTCGGATTCGCAGTTTACTTCGACCATAGCGCCGATGGTGTGATCTGCGGTGGTATAAACGCTGATAACACCTTCGGAAGCGATACGCGAAGCCTTTTTAGCGGCAACGGCAACGCCCTGTTCGCGAAGATATTCTGCAGCCTTTTCCATATCGCCGTCGGTTTCCTGCAGTGCTTTTTTGCACGCCATCATTCCGGCACCGGTTTGTTTTCTCAATTCGTTTACGTCTTTAGCGGTAAATTCCATATTTATCGTCCTCCGAATTATTCTGCCTTTTCTTCTTCCGCAGCGGTTTCATCCGACGCTTCGGCAACTTCGGCAGTTTCTTCCGTAGCGACTACGGTTTCTTCTGCGGCGGTTTCTTTCTGCATCTGTTCTTCCATCTGACGACGGAGAGCAAGTCCTTCCTCGCCTTCCTTTGCTTCGATTACGGCGTCTGCCATAGCGGAAGCGATAAGTTTGATGGAACGGATAGCGTCGTCGTTTCCGGGGATTACATAGTCAACTTCATCGGGATCGCAGTTGGTGTCGACGATTCCTACGATGGGGATATTGAGTTTTCTTGCTTCTGCGACTGCAAGGTGTTCTTTATTGGGATCTACGACGAACAATGCTCCGGGACGACCGCGCATGGTTTTGATACCGCCGAGGTTTTCTTCGAGTTTGTCGCGTTCTGCGATCAACTGAAGCACTTCTTTCTTGGGAAGAGCGCTGAATTCGTTCATCTTTTCCATCTGATTGAGTTTGTTAAGACGCTCGATACGGGTACGGATGGTCGCGTAGTTGGTCAGAGTGCCGCCAAGCCATCTGGAATTGATATAGTACATACCGCACTTTTCCGCTTCCTGCTTGATTGCTTCCTGCGCCTGTTTCTTGGTTCCGACGAAAAGAACGGGCTTTCCGCTTTCCGCAACCGACTTGATGAACGCATACGCTTCATCGATAAGACCTACGGTCTTTTCAAGATTGATGATATAAATATCGTTTCTCGAAGTATAGATATACTTCTTCATCTTGGGGTTCCACTTTCTGGTGGGGTGTCCGAAATGAACGCCGGCTTCCAGAAGTTGCTTCATAGAAATTACGTTTGCCATAATTAGCCTCCTGTTTTTCCTCCCCGAACATCAACTTTATCCGCCACGCCGTCGCCTATGAAAAAATTTTTGCGCGGCGCACAGTGGACAAATCCGATCGGGTGTGTAATAAACCGTTTGATATTATAGCATAATAAAAAAAATAATGCAATCACTTTTTCGGTGTTTCCGAAGAAAATTGCATTATTTTTCAATTTTTTAATCAATAGTCGGTCGAAAACCGATTATTCGTGGTGATGATGGCAGCCGCAATCACATTCTTCTTCGTCGCAATCGTCATCGTCGCAGTCTTCGCAACCGCAGTCGCATCCGCCGTAGTTTTCGTTGTAAACCTTAAGGAATTTTTCGAAAATGGTGTTGGCAAGTTCTTCCGATTCCACCGGTTCCATATCGAGCGGCTTATCTGCTTCGTCGTAGTTGAGAATCTTATAGATGTAAACTCCGCCTTCGTCCTCGTTTTCCTCTTCTTCGTAATTTTCGAGCAGGCTATAGAAATCGCCTTCGTGTTCGACGCAAGCGATCTGGCACAGTTTTACTTCCTTTCCCTGATCGTCGGTGAACGCAAGTATTTCTTCTTCGTCGAAAATTTCAACCTGTTCTTTCTCGTCTTTCATGTTTATACTCCTTAAATCCGCGTTGCGGTTATTTTTGTCCGGCGGCGTTTCCTCTTTTTTTGCCGTCGAGATAGTTTTGCAGAATGACCTGAGCGGACGCACTGTCAACGAGCGACAGACGTTTGCTCTTTTTTACGCCCGTTTCGTCAAACGCACGCGTAACCATAACGGTAGTTAAACGCTCGTCCTTCATTACAACTGGGACAGAGGATACTTTTTCGAGATTTACGGCAAACGCGCGCACTTTAGCCGCTTGCGGGCCTTCGCTACCGTTCATATTGAGAGGCAATCCCACAACCAGCAGTCCGACCTGATTTTGCTTTGCGATCGTCGCGACTTCGTCAATGCTCTTCCTCATGCTTTTGGCTTCGAGCGGCGTCAGTGCCGACGCAAGCGTTTCGGTCGGGTCGCTCAGAGCAAGTCCGATTCTCGCATCGCCGTAATCTATTCCGAGTATTCTCAAACGTTCACCTCAAAACTTATTTTCAACGTAGGTATTATATCACATTTTCGGAAAAAAGTATAGGATTTGCGTGCGATTTTTATCGAAAAAAGAAAAATAGGTAAAAAAGCGAAACCGAAGCGATTGCTCGCTCCGATTTCACGGGTCTTATTCCGATTTTATGGTCTGAGTTATCTCTTCTGCGGCTTGCTTACATTCGTCTTTCAGGCAACCCATTTCCTTTTCGACGCACTTGCACGCGGCGGAAAGTTTTTTCTTTGCCGAGCAGATAAATCTGCAACCGCAGTCGGTCATGAGCAGCGCCGTTGCGGCTGCTCCGCCGAGCATCATACCGATTATAAGATCTTTCATTTCGCACCTCCCGATTATATTGTGTGCGGCGCGAAACGATAAATTCACGGAAAATACTGTAATTATACTTTCTTTTTCTTTTGCTCGACGTCGGCAACGAGCGTTATTGCTTCCGGCAGCGTTTCCGACAGTTCGATAAGTTTTTCGGCGACGTAATCGACTTCCTCTTTCGTATTATCCTTTCCGAAAGAAAATCTGACCGAGCGTTTTGCGTCGGCATCGTTAAAGCCGATCGCCTTTATAACGTGACTGGGTTCGAGCGACCCCGACGAACACGCAGCGCCCGACGAACACGCTATCCCGGCAATATCGAGCGCCATTACGAGCGAATCGCCTTCCGTGAACGGAAAGATAAAATTGGCGTTTTGAGGAAGTCTTTGCTTTTCGTCACCGTTATATATCGCGTCCGGCAATTCCGATTTGACTTTTTTTACGAAATAATCGCGCAAAGAGGCAATTTTTTCGGTATTTTTTTCGAGATTCTCGACGGCAAGCGTTATCGCTTTTCCCATTCCGACGATTTGCGGAACGGGCGACGTACCGCCGCGCATGGACTTTTCCTGATGACCGCCGGCAATCAACTTATCGATTTTAGTGCCGTTTTTTACATATAATGCGCCCGTACCTTTCGGTCCGTAGAACTTATGCGCGGAAAGCGAAAGAGCGTCAACGTTTAATTTTTTAACGTCAACAGGAATCGAACCGATTGCCTGAACCGCATCGGTATGGAATAGTGAGCCGTGATTATGTGCAATCGCGGCAAGTTTTTCAATCGGCTGAATCGTTCCTATCTCGTTGTTGGCAAGCATGACGCTGACAAGAATCGCAGGCTTTTCTTTCAAAGCCGCTTCGAGCGTTTCCGGCAGAACCAATCCTTTTTCGGTTACGGGCAGATAGACGACGTCATATCCTTCCTTTTCGAGCCACGCGGCAGACGAAAGCACGGCTGCGTGTTCGATTGCGGAAACGATTACGCGGCTGCCGGGCATGCCGTTTGCCTTCGCAATGCCTTTAATCGCCCAGTTGTCCGCTTCGGTGCCGCCGGAAGTGAAAAATATTTCTTTTGATTCGGCTCCGATCGCCGCCGCAACCGCGCGTCTTGCCATGTCTACTGCATACGCAGAGTCGCGCCCGAAAGCGTGAACGCTGTCCGCATTTCCGAACTTATCGCAAAAATACGGAATCATGGCGTCGAGTGCCTCGCGACATAGCGGAGTCGTTGCGGAATGATCGAGATAAATTTTCATAAATTCTCCGTGTTAAAAGAGTTTATCCGCAATTCAGGCGAACAAACTCTTCGGTTAGATTTCAGATTTTAGTTTTTTGCGGTTATGCCGATACTCAGATCACGAAGTTGCTTGTCCTCGACTTCGGAAGGCGCTTCGGTCATAAGGTCGGACGCGTTTTGTACCTTCGGGAACGCGATAACGTCTTTAATGTTATCGGTTTTGCTCAAAAGCATGATAAGTCTGTCCAGACCGAAAGCAAGTCCGCCGTGAGGGGGTGTGCCGTAGTTGAGTGCGGTTACGAACCAGCCGAACATCTTCTGAATCTTCTCGTCGGTAAAGCCGAGCGTTTCGAACATTTTGTTCTGTACTTCTTTGGAGTGAATACGAATACTTCCGCCTCCGGCTTCCTGTCCGTTGATGACAAGGTCGTACGCTTTTGCTCTGACAGCCAGCGGATCGGTGTCGATAAGCGGCAAATCTTCCACTTTCGGCATAGTGAACGGATGATGAACGGCGACCAATCTGCCCTCTTCCTCGCTGTATTCGAACTGCGGGAATTCGGTTATCCACAGAATATCGTATTTATTTTCGTCGATGAGGTGTGCTTTTTCGGCAAGTTTAAGACGCAGTGCGCCCAATGAAGCGAACACGGTTTCGTTTTTGTCGGCAACTATCATAAGCGTATCGCCGACCTCTGCGTTCGCGCGTTTCAGTATCGCGTTTAACGTGTCCTCGCTTAAAAATTTCGCAACGGACGACTGAACGCCTTCCTCTTTAACCGTTATAGTCGCAAGACCTTTTGCTTTATAAGTTTTTACGAATTCGCCGAGAGCGTCGATTTCCTTGCGCGAAAGAATGGGATTGGGTTGACGGGAAAATCCCTTTGCATTTACGAGACGAACGCTTCCGCCTGCCGCAATCGCGCCCGTAAACACGCCGAAGCCGCAATCTTTAACAAGGTCGCTTATATCCTGAATTTCGAGACCGAAACGAGTATCGGGTTTATCCGAGCCGAATCTCGTCATCGCCTCTTTATAGGTCATACGGCGAATATTCTGTTCGAATTCGACCCCGATGGTTTCTTTGAACACTTTGCGGATAAGACGCTCTGCAACGTTCATCACATCCTCTTCGTCGTCCACAAACGACATTTCCATATCTATCTGCGTAAATTCGGGTTGACGATTTGCACGCAGATCTTCGTCACGGAAGCAACGGGCGATCTGATAATACTTATCGAAACCGCTGACCATGAGAAGTTGCTTGTAAAGTTGCGGAGACTGCGGAAGCGCATAGAATTCGCCGGGATGTACGCGTGACGGAACGAGATAGTCGCGCGCGCCTTCGGGAGTGCTTCTTCCGAGGAAGGGCGTTTCTATTTCAAGGAATCCGTTATCGGCAAAGAAGTTGCGTATAATCGAACAGACTTTGCTTCTGAGCATGATTTTTTCCTGCAAAGCGGGCGTGCGGAGTTCGAGATAGCGATATTTCAGGCGAAGCGCTTCGCTTGCGTTCGGGTTGTTTTCCACGACGAACGGCGGAATATCGGCATCGGCAAGTATTTTAAGTTCTTTTGCCACGACTTCGACCATACCGGTTTTCATTCTCGGATTTTTCGCCGCGCCTTCTCTTGCGCAAAGTACGCCGCGAACGGCAAGAACGTCCTCGTTTCTGACGCTTTCCGCTTTCGCGAACGTTTCCTTATCCACGAGATTTTCGTCGAATTTAATCTGAAGAATGCCCGTTCTGTCGCGAAGATCGATAAAGATCAGGCTGCCGAGAGTTCTCGTTTTTGCGGTCCAGCCCATAACGACTATTTCCTGTCCTATTTGTTCTTCGCTTACTTCCGTACAGTAGTTTGTACGTTTCATTTGTCCTAAAAACTCTGACATATTGCTTTATCTCCTGCAAACACTTTCGATTTGATTTATTTTTACGTTGATTTTTTCGCCGTCGGACATGTGTTTAACGACACATTCGCCGCTTTCGATTTCGTTGCCGCCCAGAACGACGACATATTCCGATTTGATTTTATCGGCGTATTTCATCTGTGATTTTAGGCTTTTGCCTGTAAGATCGGTTTCCGCAGCAATTCCTTTATTGCGCAGATCGCTTACAATTTCTAAACATTTGTCCGTATATTCGGGCGACTGACTTGCCACGAACACGTCGGGATGGTTTTTATCCTCGATTTCGACGCCGCACGCTTTCATAAGCATGAGAAGGCGCTCGATTCCCATTCCGAACCCGACGCACGGGGTGGGTTTACCTCCGACCGACTCGACAAGATTATTATATCTTCCTCCGCCGCAGACCGTACCTTGCGATCCGAGCGCGTTGGTGACGAATTCGAATACCGTTTTCGTGTAGTAGTCGAGACCTCTGACGATATTCGGATCGATTGCGTATTTGATTCCGCCTTTATCCAGCAGTTCGCATAGTTTGTTCATATGAGTGCGGCAATCGTCGCAGATATAATCGATGATTCTCGGCGCGCCTTTGACGATTTCTTTGCACTCGGGCGATTTGCAGTCGAGAACGCGAAGCGGATTGTTTACCATACGCTTTTTGCAGGTATCGCAAAGTTTATCCTCGTTTGCTTTAAGGTATTCTCTGAGCGCGGCGTTGTATTTCTTTCTGCACTCGGGGCAGCCGATGCTGTTGATATTGAGCGTAACGTCGTCGATGCCCATGTTTTTGATAAAACGATAGGCAAGCGTTATTACTTCGTAATCGAGATAAGCAGTATCTCCGCCGTACAGTTCCACTCCGAATTGATGATGTTCTCTCAGTCTTCCGTCCTGCGGTTTCTCGTAACGGAACACAGGAGTGATGTAAAACATTTTAAGCGGCAACGACAGCGCGTCGAGCGAATTTTCGACGAACGAACGCGCAACCGGCGCGGTTCCTTCCGCTTTAAGCGTTATGGATCTGTCCGCTTTGTCGAGAAAAGTGTACATTTCCTTTCCCACGACGTCGGTATCCTCTCCTATCGAACGCAGAAAAAGTTCGGTGTGTTCGAACGTCGGTGTGCGTATTTCGCGGAATCCGTAGACGTGACAGAATTCGCGGACTTTGCCCTCGACGTACTGCCAGCGATAACTGTCCTGCGGAAGTACGTCTTTTGTTCCTTTGGGTATGTTTATCATAATTGCCTCAGATTATATATTTTTTAAGGTCGTATTGCTTTGCCTGTACGGAAAGATGCTCGTCAACGTACTTGCTGTCGATCGTAACCGTGGTCATCGGATGCGATCCGTCTGCGTTAAAACTGAGATCTTCGAGAAGCGATTCCATAATGGTGTGCAGTCTTCTCGCGCCGATGTCCTCACCCTGCTCGTTTTCCATAACGGCATAACGAGACATCGCTTCAATTGCGTCATCGGTAAATTCGAGATCGATATTATCGACTGCAAGCAGTTGTTTATACTGCTTCGTCACGGAATTTTCGGGAACCGTGAGAATACGGATAAAATCGTCGTACGTCAGGCTTTTGAGAGTTACGTTTATGGGGAATCTGCCCTGCAGTTCCGGGATAAGATCGTGAATGTTGCTTACCTGGAACGCTCCCGACGCGATAAACAGAATAAAATCGGTTTTAATCGCGCCGTATTTGGTCATTACGGTGCAGCCTTCCACGATTGGCAAAATATCGCGCTGAACGCCTTCACGGCTGACGTCGGGTCCGCCGTACGAACCTTTCCCGGCGATTTTATCTATCTCGTCGATAAAAATAATGCCGTCCTGCTCCGCTCTCCTGATCGCCTCCATGGAAACGTTGTCCATGTCTATGTGTTTTTCCATTTCTTCGTCGGCAAGAATTTTTACCGCGTCGGAAACGGCGAGCGTGCGTTTTTTCTTCTTTTTGGGAAGGAATCCGCCCAAAATTTCGTTTACGTTGATTTCCAT
>CAKQDN010000050.1 GCA_934229275.1 uncultured Clostridia bacterium
TCGTGGTAGTGTCCGACGCGACCGTTCGTGCGGTTTCGGCGTTCGACGCCATAAGGGCAACCGATCTCGTCTGCATTAAGGATCCGCGCGCGTCCGTAACCGTTTGCAGCGGCAACGGCTCTTCTTCCGAACTTTACGACGAAATTTATTCACGCAAAGGAATAGTGTGCAACGGCTATGTCGTCGTTTCGGACGGAACAGTGTGCATCGACAGCCTTGACGATGCGATCTCGTGCAAAAAAGAAACGTTGCTCGGAGGCGGTTTTTTGACAGCAAGCACGAAATCGGCGGCAATCGATTCCTGTCTTACTGAAATCAAGGGCTGCAGAGTGGAAATAACCAAGGCTAAAATCGGAATCAAAGGATGTAAAGTTGCTTTTTCCGACGGCTCGGTCAAAATATCCGCAAACGAAAACGCCGTAAACCTTGGCTTTGCCAACGGCGACGAGACGGAATGTTCGTTCGTCATGAACGGAGGAAGAGTGGACTTGTTCTCCCGCGGAACGTGCATAATCGTGCAGGGTAAAATGCTGGTAGGCGGCGGATCTCTGTGGTGTGACAGCAGCCTTGCTAAAGAAAAACCTGCAATATCGGCAGATCAGGGCTTCAGGGTGGACGGCGGAAGAGTGTTTATCTGCGCCGGAGCAGGCATGATTCAAACGCCTGCGAATCAGTCCGAGCAGGACAGCGTGACCATATCTTTTCGCAATTACGTTTCCGCGAATACCACCGTGTCCATTAAATACGATGACGTCGTGCTGTTTTCGAGGGAAATGGTAAACCGCGTGGGCAGCCTGTTCTTCAGTTGCCCCAACTTTTCGAGAAATTACGCTTGCTCGCTCGAGCTCAACGGACGCGTCGTGCGCAAATTCACCGTTTCGCAAAAATTTTCCGAACTCGGCGTGGCGTAAAGCGCAAACTTCAATAAAAACAAAACGGTTCTCGCATTGAAAAATGACAAGACCCGTTTTTCATAATATCATATTCGTTGCCGCTCACTGCGACGGACCGACTTTTCGATAGAGCCGAGTCAGTTCGTCGAGGATGTCGGGGTATTCGAAATCGCGGTGATAGATAAGATTGATTTCGCGCGTTATCGACAGATTTTCTACCGGAATAGCCGCGAATTTGTTCTTTTTCAGTTCGGAAAGGCAGGTGTTGTGAGCAAGTACGGAAACGCCGAAATTGTTTTTAACCAGTTCCTTGATAATCGCGATGTTATCCACTTCCAGAATGACGTTGAAGTCGTCGATGGACTGATTGTTGCTGCTGAGATTTGCCTCGAACAGAGTTCTTGTGCCGGCGCCGGGAAGCCGCAGAATAAGGTTTTCCTTTTTCAGTTCGTCCAATGTCACGACGCTTTTTTTAGAGAGAGGATTGTCGTTACCCACGGCAAGCACGAGATAGTCGGTGTCGAGAAGAATGGAATTGAAATTGCTGTCCGAAATTTTGCCGTCGATCAGAATAACGTCCACTTCGTAAGTTTTGAGTTTCTGGTAAAGATTCTGAATGGTGTCGGATATAATGGTGACGTGCGTTTTCGGGTTTTCGTTGCAGTACTCGGCAAGCATAGTGGTGGAAAGTCCCGTTTCGAGCGACTGCGTTATTCCGATATTAAGATGGCGGATGTTGTTCTTTCTGTCTTTAAGCGCGACTTTAAGGTTCTGTTCGAGCGCGTTGATGCGCTTGGCGTATTTAACCAGAATCTCGCCGTCCTCCGTGATTTTCAGTTCGCGGTCGCCGCGTAAAAACAACTTGACCTTGTATTCCTCTTCCAGATAGCGGATGTGCTGACTTACCGCCGGCTGCGTCAGATTAAGGGCTGCCGCTGCTTTCGTGATGCTGCCTTGCTTGTACACTTCCAGAAGAGTGTGTAATCTTGCGTTAATCATATCTTCACCTATAAAAATTTTTAATTATCCGAGACGTAAACATAAGCAGTGATTATTCTATATTATATAACGAAAAATCGTTTTTGTCAAGAGTTGTATTAAAAAATAATTTTAAAGTTACGCTCGTATCGGTTTTCCTTCCGGGCGGTAACCGTGCGTACGCTTGTGCGTGCGTGTCTGCTGTAAAAGGCTTGAAAGTTTCGAAATTGTTGAACAAAATGTTTAATAATTATACAAATTTTACTAACGTGCATAAATTTCCTTGACAGGAAGGAAAATTTATTATATTATTAGTCGTGCAAAAAACGGAGAGAAGGTAATAATTATGAAAAAAGAAAAACGATTCGATATGTTCCGTAAACCGCAGAAGCCCGCGTGGTATATCGTCGCGTTGGAACGAATACTCACATTCTTCTGGATATCGTACGAAAAGATATTCAAGGGCATGAAAATAGATAAAAGTCAGACCAAGCATATAAAGGGACCGGTGTTCTGCGTAAGCAATCACGCATCCATGATAGACTTCCCGATCGCCGTCGCCGCGCTTAAGCCGCTCAAAGTGACCTGGGTCGCCGCTATCGAAGAGTTTGACGGCAAAGAGTGGATTTTCCGCAAAATGGGAATGATCCCCAAACGCAAATTCACGCACGGAACGGTGACCGCAAAGCACATCATGCGCGCCGTGATGAAAGAAAAGATTCCGGTCGTTATCTATCCCGAAGCGCGTTTCGTCGTCGGCGGAATAGGCGAGTGCATAGACGGAGGACTGGGCAAAATGGTCAAAATCATGGGAGTGCCGGTAATCCGCCTTAATATTCAGAACAACTTTCTGCGTTCGCCGCAGTGGTGCAAGCATCCGTATCGCGATATTCCCGTAACCGCAAAAACCGAACTGCTCATAACGGCGGAAGAAACCAAAACGCTCACGGCGGACGAAATTCAGAAACGGCTCGAGCAGTCGTTCGTTTACGATCAGTACGCTTATCAGTACGAACACAAACTGCGCATGAAGAGCAAGAACCGCGCGAAAAACATTCACAAAATACTGTACAAGTGTCCGCATTGCGGAGCCGAGTACCAAACCGATTCGGACGGACTGCACGTCTGGTGCAACGCCTGCGGACATAAGTGGGAGATGGACGGCTACAGCCGTCTGCACGCCGTCGAAGGCGAAACCTATTTCGAACACGTTCCCGATTGGTATTTGTGGGAGCGCGCCGAAGTCCGCAAGGAAATCGAAGCCGGCACTTACAAATTCGAGGACGCGGTCAGAGTCACGCATCACATCAATACTCGCGAAATGCGCTACGAAGGTACGGTAAAATGCGTGCATGACAAAAACGGCTTCACTTTCAGCGGAAAACTTGATAACGGCGACGAATTCAACCTCAATAAATCGGTCGCAAGCATGTATTCGCTGCACATCGACTACAATTTCCGAAAAGAGGGCAATGCGTTCGACATTGCCACCGACAGCGAAAGTTATTTCATGTACCCGGTAACCAACCCGAATCCGCTCACCAAACTGCAATTCGCGGTGGAAGAACTGTACAACTACTATATCAAAGAGCCGGAAGCAAAAGCAGGAAAAGAAAAATCGGAGAAAAACCTAAACGCGTAAACCGCGCAAAGAAAACCGTTCGGAATATTTCCCGGGCGGTTTTTTCGCGCAATCTCGCGCCGCGCGTCAATTCGCTTGACTAATCGGCTCGTTGCGGCTATAATCTAATCATGAATTACTTGTTTTTGGACATGGAATGTAGTAACGGCAGCGATATTTGCAGTTTCGGATACGTTCTTTCAGACGAAAATTTTGCCGTCATCAGACAGGACGACGTGCTTATAAATCCCGAAAGTAAATTTATTCTCACCAACCGAGCGGGAACGCAGGGTATCAGCCTCGCGTACGAAAAAGAAAAATTCTACGCGGCACCGAAATTCCCCGAAAGGTACGAACTTATCAAGTCGCTCGTGGAAAATCCCGAAAATATCGCGATCGGATTCGCCATCAGCAACGACGCCGGATTTTTGCGGAAAGCATGCCAAAGATATAACCTTCCGCAACTCAATTTCAAATTCTTCGATACGCAGCGTCTGGACGCCGCTCTGCACGGCGACGGAAATATCCGCAGCCTGCAAAAAGTCATCGACCATTACGGAATAGAGCAGGACGACGAGAACATTTTACACAAGTCCGACGACGACGCATACTTTACGCTCGAAATACTCGAAAAAATGTTATCGGAAAGCGGTCTGACTTTCTCCGAAGCGGCAAAAAATTATCCGCAGTGTTGCGGAGAAAGCAAAGACGGCGTTATTACTTACGACGGTCATTCGGTTTCCAACGTCGATAAAATGCGCAAAAAAGACGTCATCGTTTTCCGCATGACCTGC
This sequence comes from uncultured Clostridia bacterium, assembly GCA_934229275.1. Classification (GTDB taxonomy): domain Bacteria; phylum Bacillota; class Clostridia; order Christensenellales; family Pumilibacteraceae; genus Neoclostridium. Next base: position 4,287 of record CAKQDN010000050.1, read on the forward strand.
TCGGCGCTCAGAGAAAAATACCGCAGCGTGAAAGGCGTGCTTTCGGGCAAAAAAATAGCGTTCGAACGCTCGTTCGAAAACAAAAACTACCGAAAAATGCTCGTGCTTGCGGAAATTATATATTCGCTCGGAGGCAGACTGTGTTCCCCTCGCGATTGCAATACGTTCGTGTTTGTCACCGAGGGCAGCGCGCTTCACGAACGCATGAAACAGATCGCCGTGCCGACCGTAGCGTACGAAAATTTCCTCGAAACGCTGTCGCTTACGAAGGAGCGGCTCGACCGCCTGTGCGAAGAAATAGACATCGACTCGTTTAAAAAGCGAGCCGACGAATTACCGGTGTTTAATTAAAGAAAAAGAGCGGTCGAACGTATGCGTTCTAAAACCGCTCTTTGCGTTATTTAAACATTTTGGAAAGGTTTTCCACGAGTTGCTTGATATTCGTGTTGGTCGTGTTCACGCACAAATCGTAGTTTTCGCGTGCGCCCCACTTGTTGCCGGTGAAGTAGGAATAGAATTTCGCGCGGTCTTTATCGATGGATTTAATGTGTTTTTCTATCTGCTTGTCGGTAAGATGTTCCGATTCCGGACTTCTCTGTTTGCAGCGCGCGATGCGGCTTTGCATGTCCGCGTACACGAAAATGCGGTAGGGCTTCTTGTCGCGCAGAATATAGTCGGCGCATCTTCCGATGATAACGCAGTCCGATTTGTCCGCAAGTGAACTTATAATTTCGCTCTGAGCGCGGTATACCGACTGAATCTGTCCGACGTAGTATTGATTGAGCGACGTAAACGATTGCCCGATAGCAATGGGGTAAAGCGAATGAGGTTGCTTTTCCAGTATTTGCGAAACGTACTGTTCCGACAGCGACGTATGCTCGGCGATCGCCTTCAATATTTCTTTGTCGTAGTATTCGATTCCCAGTTCCTCGGCAAATCTTCTGCCCAATTCTCTGCCGCCGCTTCCGAATTCTCGACCTATCGTGATGATTTTGCTCATAATTGCCTCCCGTATTCGGTTAATAGTTATACTAAATTGTACCACGAATTTTTCCGTCTGTCAATACCTAAAGTCGAAAAAAGACCTGATTTTCACGGTTTAATGTTAAAATGTGGGGCGATGTGTTAAAATTATGTTGATAATCTATTAAAAATTTTATTTTATTAAAAACGGCATAAAAAAGTTGACAACAAATGCTAAATATAGTAAACTGTTTATGCTGGATACAGCAGAAAAACGGAGGATTTTAAGTCTTTGAAACTTATTACCAACGCCGAATACGCAAAATATACTCAGCCGGATCCCTATATTTTAGAAGCGGACGGGAAATATTATATCTACGCAACCGGTGACGACGGAGTAAACGTCTATCGCTCGGACGATTTGTTCGGCGGTTACGAATACCTCGGCAAGACCGGCGCCGTGGCAGGAAAAAAGGAATATTGGGCGCCTTCGGTCATCGAACTCGACGGTAAGTTTTACATGTACGTTTCGTGCATGCCCGAAAAGGCAACCGACGCGCACGAAGAGGCAATGTTTGTCATGACGGCGGACAAGCCCGAAGGTCCGTTCACCGACGCAAAACAAATTCTCGAACCGTTCTCGATCGATTCTCATATCGTGAAAAACGACGCAGGTTTGTTCTTGTTCTATTCGATCAACGACTACGAATCGAAAAAAGGCGGCACCTATATAGTGGTCGACCGCATGCTCGATCCGTTCACGCCCGAAGGCAAGCCGGTGCCGGTAATCCGCGCGACGCTCGATCAGGAACTGCGCGAAAAAGCCCGTTTCCGTCCCGATTGCGACTGGTACACGGTGGAAGGCGCGTTCTACTTCCGCAAAGGCGACTGGCATTACGTTTTGTACAGCGGCAACTGCTACGAAAACGAATACTATTTCGTCGGCTACGCCTATGCGCATACGAGCGAAAACGACCTGACAAAAATCAAGTTCCAAAAATACCCGTCCGACGACGTATACAAACCTCTGCTCGCCAAAAACGAGTTCGAGGAGGGCACCGGTCACAACAGCGTTATCGAGCATAACGGCGAATTCTACGCCGTCTATCACGGACGCGACTGGAAGCCCAAAACCGAAGGTTATACGGAATATCGTACGGCTCGCATATGCAAACTGAACGTAAACGGAAAGGAAATCACTGCAGAGCGTTACGAGGATAAAGCGTAATGACGGAGCGGTTTTCGGACGTACTCGCCGACGACGAGAACGTTTTGGGCTCGTACAAGCCCGATAAATTAAAGTTTTTCTTCATGGCAATACTCACTTACTGCGTCATAGGACTGGTAATCGCGATCTGCGCAACGCTTGCTATTATCTTCCTTCCGAACGAAACGCAGGACGACGGCGTGCTTTGGTACAAATTCATTCCGTCGGTCGTGTTTGCGGCAGGACTTATCGTCAACTGCGGCCTGGACGTAATCTGGTATAAAAACGTGAGTTATTGCTACACGAACAAGCGCATAATCATCAGATGCGGCGTGTTCGGAGTGTACTATCGCTGCCTGGCTCTCGATTCGATAGGCGTTATTGACGTCAGCATAACGGTCTTCGACAAGATGCTCTCGCGCGGAACAGGCACTCTGCGATTCGGTTCGCTCGCCCGTCCCACCGTTCCCAATACGGGAATGTACGCCTTTATGCACGTCAAGTCGCCCTACGAGGTGTACAAGTGCGTTAAAGACGCCGTGGACAAAGCGAAAAGCCTGTCATCGAACACGCAAGTAAATTGATGGAAACATATTTAAAAGGAACGGCTTCGTGCCGTAATTACGGTGGTGTTATGAATAAAATACAAGAAAGATTAAAAGAACTCAGAAAAGTAATGAAAGTTACCCAGCGCAACGTCGCAGACGAACTCGGAATCACCCAGGTTACGTACTGCCACTGGGAAAACGGTCAGACTCAGCCCGACATCGAGAACATTATTGCTCTTTGCAAGTATTTCTCCGTGTCTGCAGACTATCTGCTCGGAATCAGCGATTTCTAATCGCCTTTTAAACGATAAAAACCTCTCCTTGCGGCTGACGGCGTAGGAGAGATTTTTTTATTTCACGCGATTTTTTGAGTTTGACGAACGTTTTCTATCCGAGTTGCGGATTTTTAACGAAAAATAAGTCGATTTTGCAAATTTATGCGAAAAAACTTTGCATATCCCGTATATTTGTGCTATAATACCCCGGTATGGAAAAAACGTGTGCGTTCACGGGAAACCGCCCCGAAAAATTACCCTGGAAATACGACGAGAGCGATCCTCGCTGCGTGCGTGCAAAGCAGGAAATAGCAAACCGTGTGCGTGAAGCGGTTCGCGACGGCTACGTCAGGTTTATATCCGGCATGGCGCAGGGAGGAGACGTATTCTTTGCCGAAAGCGTTCTCGCGCTCAAAGACGAAAATCCGTCCGTAACGCTCGAATGTGCCGTTCCGTACCGCGGGCAGGCGAGTCGCTGGAGCGGAGAATATCGGCTCCGTTACGACGATATATTAAAAAGAGCCGATAAAATAACCGTGCTGTCGGATGACTATACGCCATGGTGCATGCACGTCCGCAACCGATACATGGTGGACAACTGTTCGCGGCTCATCACGCTCGACTACGGCAAAAGCGGCGGCACGCAGTACACTATCGGGTACGCAAAAAGCAAAAATAAAGAAATCGTAGACGTTTTTTGCGTTAAATTTGAAATTGACCCTTAAAAACAGTTTACAAACGTCACGGAAATGCATATAATATTGGCGAAATTATCGTAGGAGAAATTTATGGCAAAATACATCTTATGTCCGCGTTGTGAACTTAATTATATAGAAGAAAGCGAAGAGTACTGCACCGTCTGCAAGGCGGAAATGGGACTCATCGATTCGAGTATTCTCATCCCCGAAGAAGAAGTGGAATCAAGCGAAAAACTCTGCCCGATCTGCAAGGTCAACTATATCGGCGACGACGAGGAAATGTGCTTTATGTGCGCAAAAGAACGTGAGAAGCAGAAAACCGAAGAGGAAGCCGACAACAACGACGACTGGCACGAGGAATTCGAAGAAACCGAAGAGGACGAAGACGAACCGCTCTCTCTCGAAGGACTCGGCGAAGACGAACTAAGCGACGACGAAGAAGAGGAAACGGACGATCACACTTCCGACGAGCCCGACGACTTCGACTTTTCAAACGTCGATCCCAACGACTTCGAGGAAGACGACGATGAAGAGGAAGACGAAGATAAAGACGACAAGGACGACAAGGACGAAGATTAGTCCGCTATTTGAATAAAAAGCACAGACGCACGGCTTGAATTCCGTGCGTTTTTTCGTGCTTTAAACCATTTTTCGGCTTTACCGGGCGTAACGAAACGAGAGAAAATCGCTTTTTTGCAACAAAAAACTAAATTGCTTAAAAAATTTTCAAAAATTACCATAAAAATACTTGACAAGCCTGTCCCGTTTGTGATAATATATAAGGGCTGTCGCGAATGACAGCGGAAGCACATTGACAAAAGAATAGTGAAAGCAAAACAACAAAAACGAATTTTACACAA
>CAKQDN010000051.1 GCA_934229275.1 uncultured Clostridia bacterium
ATAAGCGATGCAATGTTGCTTCTTGCAAACGCGTCTGCTACGGCAAGCGCATCTTCAACTGCCTTTACTCTCTTTTCAATGTTTTCTTTGTTGGTTCCTACAGTAGTAGTCAAATCGTCAATCGACTGTTGAAGTTCCGAACGCACGCTTTCGATTTTATCCGACAATTCAGTTTTTGCCGCCGTAAGAGAATCTTCGAGCGCTTTTATTCTCGCTTCAAGTTCGGAATCTTTTTCAATAAGCGATGCAATGTTGCTTCTTGCAAACGCGTCTGCTACGGCAAGCGCATCTTCAACTGCCTTTACTCTCTTTTCGATGTTTTCTTTGTTGGTTCCTACAGTAGTAGTCAAGTCGTCAATCGACTGTTGAAGTTCCGAACGTACGCCTTCGATTTTTTCCGACAATTCCGTTTTTGCCGCCGTAAGAGAATCTTCGAGTGCTTTTATTCTCTTTTCGAGTTCGGTGTCTTTTTCAATAAGCGATGCGATGTTGCTTCGTGCAAACGCATCCGCTACGGCAAGCGCGTCTTCAACCGCTTTTACTTTCTTTTCGCTTGCTTCTTTGTTGCCGCCGACAGTGGTCGTAAGGTCGTCAATCGACTGCTGAAGTTCCGAACGCACGCTTTCGATTTTTCCCGACAATTCCGTTTTTGCAGCGGATATAAGATTGGTGAGTTTTTCCGCTTCTTCCACAAGTTCGGTATGCGTGACGTAGGTATCGCCGAGCGAATTGATGGCATCCTGAGCCGCCTTTAATGCTTCACCGAATTCATTCAATCTATCGGACAGATCGCCGTCGGCGGTTTTAAGCGACTCGATCTCGCTTGCAAGCGTTTCGTTCTTTGCTTTTATCGCTTCGATCTGCGACGTCGGCGATTCGCCTTCGAGTTCCCAGACTGCGTATAACGACAGGCCGCCCTCACGCATTTCGACGGAACTAATCGTGAATCGATCTCCTTCGTACGGGAAATCAACCGCTTTTTTGTTGGGGTCGAAACTCCAACCGCAGAAAACGTAGCCTTCGCGCTCGGGAATCATATCGGCGAAAAATACCGTATCGCCGACAAAATACAAGTTGACGTCAACGGGAGCGTTGCTGCCGCCGTTTGCATTATAAATTACCGAATACGTTTGATTTTCGGCAAACACCGCGTAGACGTACACTTGTTCGCCGTCCGTCTGAGCAAGCGGCGCGGTGATGTTCTGCTCGTCGGTATACGAAACCGTAAGTCCCGAAGGCGCGGTTGACCAGCCGACAAAGCGATAGCCTGCTTTTGCCGTTATTCCGAGCGATGCGGCGGAAGTCAGAGTGAAAGATTTATCGTATACCGCGCTGCTTGTTCCCGCTTCTTTTTGACCGTCAATATAAACGACCGTATAAGAAACAGGCGTCCAGTGCGGATAAAGCGTGAGCGTGCGAACGTTTTTATCCCACGCGCCGCTTATCGCGACGTTTAATTCCGCGTCGAATACGAGTTCGCCGAGTCCTTCGCGCCGAGTGCGGTAACCGTTAAAGATATAACCGGTACGAGAGGGAACTGCAAGACCGTCCGAGGTCAGTTCTTCGCCGTACGCAACCGAAATCGGAGATGCGATTTCTATGCCGTCGTCCGAGCGGAAAGAGATTTCGGTTACCGTTTGTTCCCACACGGCATAGAGAGTTACGTTGCCGTTGTTCTGCTCACAGAGGTCGGAAACCGAAACGCCGTCGCCGTAGACGACTTCGCCGTCTGCCGAAAGTGCCCAGCCGAGGAACGTGTGACCGATTTTTTCGAACGAATTGACTCTCAGCGCGGCTTCGGTTCCGTACGAGAATCCGGAAGCGTTCATATCGCCCGTTCCGCCGCTTGCGTCGTACGATACGGTGTAGACGTTTGCCTGCCATACCGCGTACAGCACGACGTCCTCGCTTTTAAGATCCAGCGCGGCACCGGAGTTATATTCCACGTCGATAGCGTATTCGCGCGTTGACCAGCCGAGGAACGAATAACCGATTCTCGCGGGTTCGGCATCGGATATAAGCGCGGTGGCTCCCGCGTTATAAGCGGTGTTGTCCGTCGGAGCATTCGCGCCTCCGTTCGGAGAGTAGATGACGGAAATCTTCGAGCCGTCGGCGATGAAAATATGTGCGTTGCCCGTAAGAGAGAAACTATACGAGCCGTTTGCGTCCTCTTCTTTTCGGATTCCGTCCACATATACTTTCGGCTGCGCGCCGGTTACTTGGAAGGTGACCGTTTCGCCGTAGCCGTAACTATTTTTAAGTCCCGTTACCGAGTATCCGCTTGGTGCGTAGAACGTGACGACGTATCTCTCTTTTTCCCACACGGCGTAAAGCACGGTGTCGGAATCGGGCATTATAAGTTCGTCACCGGCAACGTACGAAGCAGTCGCCGCGTTTTTGTCGGTGCTCCACCCTGCGAACGAGTAGCCCTTGTATTTCGGCGCGGAAGACGTGATTACAACCTTATTGCCTGCCGCGGGATAGGTTTTTTCGACAGGAAGCGTGAATTTGCCGCCGTTTGCGTCGTATATAAGCGACGGATTGTGCTTCCATACGGCGTAAAGCGTGACGACCGAGTTGCCCATTATTAACTCTCCGCCGGGTAGATATTTTGCCGCGGTTGCGGTTACGTCCTCCGCCCAGCCGAGGAACGTATAATTTTTGCGCGTGGGAACGAGCGTGCTTAAAGTGAGCGATTCGCCCTCGTATACCTGTTCGGTTGCGGGCGCACCGCTGCCGCCGTTCGAATCGAAATTGACGGTATAGAGCGATTTTTCAGCCCACGCGGCGTGCAGCGTTACAGTTTCGCCCTCGACTCCGGCAAGTCCGGTGCTGTAATCGGTGTTTGCAAAGTACATTGCCCAGTTCTGATTATCGTAAATATTCCAGCCGACGAAATTATAGTGTTCGCGGTTTATTCGAACGTCTTCCGCCGAGGGCAGCCTCATACTGCCGTAAACGACGTTTTTGAGCACTCCGACGTATTTTCCTTCGCTGTACAACTCTATGTTATAGCGAACGGGCGTCCAGTAGGCGTAAAGTTTTAGGTTGCCGACCGTTTTATAAGTCGCGACTGTCGCGTTTCCTTCGGAATCGTAGTATTTCGTACCTGCTCCGTCGGGTTTCGTGAAATATCCTCCGAAATTGTAGCCCCTGCGAGTGGGCGGCTGAACTGTCGGAAGCGCGCCGTCATACCGGACGGTTATGCTTTCGGCAAAACTGCCGCCTGCCGTGTCGAACGAAAGCGTGTATTCTTTTGACTGCCATACGGCGTACAAATTTACGAGCGCGCCTTTTTCGGTGGCAAGATTTTTTACGGTTGCGCCGTCGGAAAAATCAACGGACGTCGAGTTTTTAGCGAGCGACCAGCCGAGGAATGTCCAGCCGGTGAGACCGTAGCCGTTTTTATTAAGCGATTTTGCCGAATCGTAAGTGTGCGACGAGTCGGTCGTTTTACCGGTTACGGAGCCGCTTGCGGACGACGGTTTGTTCGGGTTATACCGTACCGTATACGAGTTTGCGACCCAATGCGCGTATAAAACAATAGGTTCGAAAAAGTCGCAGGTGTTCGCGCTTTTGCCGAGCGCGTCGTAATACTTCTTTCCCTTTCCGTTTGCCTGCGTGTAATAGCCGGTGAAAGTATATCCGGTAAGCGACGGAATTTTGATTATATGCATTGCCGAATCGTAGTTTGCGGTTATGCTCATCGTTCCGCCCGTTCCGCCGCGGCGGTCGAACGTGACGGTTGTCATTTTTGCCACGCCGTTCGCCGTAACGGTTATATCGCCGCTTATGTACTTGCCTTTGACGGTTATTACGCCGGTGGTTTTGTTATACATATAACCGGCAGAGGCAATAGCGGCTCCCCCGACCTTAACTTCTATCGAATCGGGCAAATCGTAACCCGTGTCCGCTTTAAGAGTCGCGGTGTAATCGGTATTATAGGTTGCCTCGCTTTTACCGGTGAAAGTAAGTTTTTTCAGCGAAGCGGTGACGTTCATGGTTTTGTAGTATTTAACGGTTTTCGACGGAAGCGCAGGACACCGATAGGAATAAGAGTTTCCGCCTTCGTCCTTGACGCTAAGCCCGGATACTTTGCCGAAAGTCAGCGTGCCGCTTTTTGCAAGTTTCGGCAAGACGAACGTATAACAAACTTTACCCTTTCCGTTTTCGGTAATAAGCGAAGGCGTTACCGTTGCGTCGATCTCGTCGTCATCCAATTTGATCGTTGCCGTTCCGAAGGACTCGACGCTTATTTTTTCGTCGAATTCGACGTAGTATTTTACGGTGTCGCCGGCAAGAGCGATATTGTTCGTAACGTCCGTGATTTTGCTTTTATCGAGCGTTTCGTTTTCCGATTTCGGTGCGGTTTCATCCCAGAGCGAACAATGAAGTTCGCCGATAAACGGACGAGCGGCAAGCGAGCCCCAGTTGGAAACGTAATATCTCATCGACGCGGTATTTTTCGGCACAATGTATCCGCCTGCAATATTCAAAGGCTGAGCGCTTTTTTCCGCTTTCGTTTTTATACTTTTACAATCGATTTGCTCTCCTTTTTCGTCATAGAAAAATACCTGCAACGATATATAATGCGTAGCCGCCGTCTGTTTGTAGTACCTCGCCCACGCATGGACTTTTAAGTCGCCTTTATCGGCTTTTACTCTATCCGCTTCGGAGAGCGTAATCGGATACCATACGCCCTTAGTATAATCCTTCAGTCCTATATCGGAAGAATCTTTTAGTCCCTGAATTCCCCATCCGTATTCCTCCGTGTCGAGATTTGCATCTTTATACCACACGGCATTGCTGTTTATCTGCGCGCTGTTTTCACCGAGATTCCAGCCCTGATCCACAAGCGAACCTTTACCTATGGTTATAAGGTTACCGGTTGTAACAATACCCGACCATTCGTCCGAAGTGTCCGTTCCCTTGTTGCTTCTCGATGCGTATGCCGTTTCGGGCGTGACGCCGCCGTAAATCGGCAAAAACGCCGCAACAAGCATAAGCACTACAATAATCAGCACCTTTATACTCTTTTTTCGTATCGTCATAGAATTACTCTCCTTTTCCGCTTTTCGCAGAATCCTGTCGTTTTTACGCAAAATCTTTTAATATATTGTATCATATACGCGCCGCGGAATAAAGAAAGCAGCCCGTTTTACACAGAACCTTAACAAATCTTTACAGGTCGCTTTTTATTAAACGGCGCTCGGTTGATTGCATAGTACGAAAATATCTGATATAATATAGTCGGTATTTTATTGCTTACGGCACGAAAAAGCACGTTTTCGCTTTTATATTTTAAGCCGGGCGAATTTACTCATTTTAAAAACCGGAAAAACATATGAATTATAAAGTTTGCGACAGAAAACTGCTGTTCGTCGAGGACGACGAAAAACTGAAAAACGAAATGATGGCGTATTTTTCACCCGAAAACGCCGTATTCACCGCATCGGACGTGGACGAGGCGACTTCTTTTCTTATGCAATCGGGTGATTTCGACGCGGTTATATTAGACCTCGTGCTAAAAAACAGCATGGGTCTCGACCTATTTAAAGCGTTCCCTGCTTTGCCGCCGGTGATTATTCTATCCTCTCTCGACGGCGAGGACACCGTTATCGACGGCTTAACTTCCGGCGCGGCTGATTATGTTGTAAAGCCGTGCTCGATGCGCCTACTCGAAACGCACGTCGCCATGCGGCTTCTACCGAAGTCCGACGCGGTGGAAACGTTCGGGAATTTTTCGGTGAACGCCAACACGAGAACGGTTAAATATAGAAACACGTCCGTTTCTCTCACTCCGTCCGAATTCAACATTCTGTTCTTTCTCGTAAAGCACCGCGGAGAGTATTTTACAGCCGACCGCATATACGAAGAGATCTGGTGCGCGCCCAGTCTGCACACGACCACTATACGCGCGCATTTATCGTCGTTACGCAGAAAAATGAAGTCCGCAGCGCCGTCGGCAGACGTTATTCACACCGAATTCAACAAGGGGTATTGCTTCACGGGGGAAAACTTATGAAAAAGAACGTGCGCGGTCTTGTAGTTTTAATCGTTTTATTCATGTTCTGCACGACCTTTTCGCTCGGGTTGATTTTCGCGGAACGCAATTTTTTGAGCAGCACTCCGGTAAAGAGCAAAGATTTTTCGGGCGTAAAAGTAAACGCGGTTTCGCTATGCGACGTAAACGGCGTTATGAAAATGACGGCGATAAACTATCTTGCGGACGACTTTGCAGAACTGAACGAAACGGTTTCGGGCAAGGACACGGGCGGTTCGCCGTCGCGACGCGGCACTTACCGCTTTTGCATCGACACGCTTAGCGGCGAGCAATGGTCGGACGCGGATAAACTGAAAAATCTGTTAAAGCCCGACGGCAACTGGCATCTTACTATGTATATTCCGCCGATTTTCTCCGCGTGCAGCGTGTACGTGCGCTATCAGAACAAAGAGTACGTCGGTTCCATCGATCGCTACAACGTCGAATACTACGGTTCGTATTCGACTCCGTCCGAGTTCGACGATTCGGTGACACACAAAACCGCGACGAAGCCGATTTTTATCGATATTCCGATTTCGTCCGATCCCAAATACTCGAAAGAATGTATAGTAACCGTGCATTACGAAGCGGATAACGACAATTTCGTGGGCATTCCCGATAATATTCTTATCGGAGAGGATTCGCTTGTTCGCAGCGCGGTCAAAGGAAACGGCTCGCTATTATTGATCGGAGCGATCGTGGGCGCGGCTACTCTTATGCTGTTCCTGTTCATATGCGCACTCAAGCGGTCGCTTACGTTCGTGCCGCAACTGATATTCGCAACCGGGATATTCTTCGCGTTGTTTTCGGTTTATCTTATGACGGGGCTTAGCAATTCGCCGTATTTTCTCATGGGTATGCGGAAGTTTTCGGTGGGGCTGATGCTGCTTGCTTCGACATTGTATCTTCCGAAAAAGTCGGGGAAAATCCCGGTAAGAACGTTTGCATGTATAGTTTCGGCAGCGGTATGCGCGCTTTCGTTTATATCGCCGTTTATCACGTCGGTCACTGCGTACTCCTCCGTCACAGCCGTGTACACCGCACCGTCACTTGCGTTAGTCGTAGCCGTTTTCTCGTTTACGGTGTTCGCCGTGGCTGCACTCGGAAAATCGCCGTGGCTGCTGCTTAACGGTATTATTGCCGGATTTATCGTCGCTACAGCGTTACTTCACAATCAGGCGTATCCGTTCGTCGCGCTTTCTCCTACGTTCTGGATGTGTCTAATCATGCTGGCGATAACGGTCGTGTTGGGCTTCAGGGAATTCATTTCGGCGGAAAGGCACAACAGGTATTTAACCGCCAATCTCGCTAGAGAAGTGGCGAAACAGACTCAGAATTTGCAGGCGGTGCTGTCCGAGCGCGATAAAATTCTGCTTTATGTAAGTCACGACATGAAAAAAGCGGTCGTCGGGATGGGCGGCGCGCTTTCGGATCTTAAACAGAGCCTGACTCAGCCCGAACTTATCGCGAAGGCGGATTATATCATAGAGAAAAACGACGACCTTAAAAAGGATTTTGCGGACCTCGGCAAATATAACAAGCAGAACTACGTCGCGGAACAGTCGGAAATTCTGGATTTGTGTCGTATCGTCTGCAAAGTGACCGACGAACTGCGCCCGGACTGCGAGGCTAACGGCATTGTTCTGACGGTTGCGCTGCCCGACAAACTGGACGTATACGCAAAGAAACTCGCGCTCGAAAGCGTTATACTCAATCTGGTGCTGAACGCAATCGAACATTCTTCCTGTAATCGTCTGGACGTTTCGGTTATAAAACTTAAGGACGATTGCCGCATCGTCATCGCGGATAACGGCGTCGGGATCACGTCGGACAAGAACGTGTTCGAGCCGTATGTGTCCGGGGAGGCGTCCGAAAATAATTCGGGACTGGGGTTGTTCCTCGCAAAATCCGCAGTCGAATCCATGCACGGCAAACTGACGTACGAAAGAAACGGCGGGCTTACGATTTTCTCCGCCACGCTGCCGCTCGCATAAGCGTTTTGCTATTAAATCGCGCTGCCGCTTTCCTTTTTCCGAAAAGGATTGCCGCAGCGCTTTTATTTTACACCGAAGTACTTTTGAGGCTTTTGAAAGCGTCCTCGGAGATAACGTGCTCCACACGGCAGGCGTTTTCTTCCGCCGCTTCGCGTTCCGAGTCCATTTTTACGAACGCCGCGGTAAGCGATTTATGGCGCGCGAAGACGTTTTCGGCTTTTTTCCTCTTTCGGGAAGTTCAGTCGAGCCGTCACTGCACATGACGATAAAGCCGTCTTTTTTCATAATTCCGACCGCAGGAGAAAGGTTGAGAGTTTACATTAAATTTGCATTATTCGGCGGTATTGATTCTTTTTAATGTGTTTACGTTGAGTAACCGTCGTTTCGGTTTACTCTGCAACAACCGTAACGGGCGCAGTATCAGGTTGCTTGTCTTTCGGAGGATACGGATGCGAGTACATGTCGTAGGCGATGCGTATTATCTCGGAAGTTAACGCGATGAAGTT
>CAKQDN010000052.1 GCA_934229275.1 uncultured Clostridia bacterium
ACATAGTACTTGCAAAAATTTATATGCTCGGAGCATTTTGTAACAACTAACTTAAATCAATACCGGAGATAATAAGTAAATGAAAAGCATGACCGGATACGGAAAATCGACTGTAAATAAAGACGGTCGCGAACTGTCCGTTGAAATAAAATCGGTTAATAATCGCTATCTCGAAATCAACGCGAGATTACCTAAAGCACTGTCTTCGCAGGAAGATTTGGTGCGAAGAATAATTAAAAGCAAACTGGCGAGAGGGTCGGTTGACGTTTTCTTCAACTACGTCGACAACGCGCCTTCCGATAAATCGGTTCACGTCGATACGATTCTTATAGAAGGCTACGTCGCGGCGGCGGAAGAAATCAATCGTCGTTTCGGACTCGAAAACGATTTCACCGTTTCGGACGCCATGCGTATTCCCGAAGCGGTTAAAATCGAAACAGTAGACGCCGACGAAAACGCGCTTGCTTTTCTCGTAAGCGAAGCACTGAACGACGCTTGCGACAAACTCTGTGCTTTCCGTGAAAAAGAAGGTGCCGGAATAAAAGAAGACCTGGCTCATTTGGTCGGAAACATAGAAATAGAACTCGAAAAAGTCAAGCAGCGCGTTCCCGAAGTCGTAACCGAATACCGACAAAAACTGTTCGAACGCGTCAAAGTGCTTTTGGACGGAGTCGAAGTCGATCAGGCGAAACTTCTTAATGAAGTAACGTTCTTTGCCGACAAAGCCGACATAAACGAAGAAATTTCAAGACTTTCGTCGCACATTGCGCAGTTCTACGGCGAACTCGAAAAAGACGAGCAGGTGGGAAGAAAACTAGATTTTCTTTCGCAGGAAATGAACCGCGAAATCAACACTATGGGAAGTAAGGCAAACGATTTTCGGCTTACCGATAGCGTGCTGAAAATGAAAAACGAACTCGAAAAAATAAAGGAGCAGATCAGGAACGTTGAATAACACTAACGAAAAAAAGCACGAAGGGCTGCTTATAATAATATCGGGTCCCAGCGGAGCCGGAAAAGGAACGGTGTACAATCGCGTGGTCGAACGCCGTCCCAATATCAAAAAATCGGTATCGGTAACGACGAGAAATCCGCGCCCCGGAGAAGAAGAGGGCGTTCACTATTATTTCCGTACGCTCGAAGAGTACCAGCGCATGATAGCCGCCGGCGAATTTCTCGAAACAGCCGCGGTATACTGCAATTATTACGGAACGCCGAAGGCACCCGTGCTTAAAATGCTCGCCGAAGGAAACGACGTAATGTTCGAAATCGATACTTTGGGCGCGGAGCAAATTCGCAGAAAATATCCTAAAAGCATCACTATTTTCCTTATGCCGCCGTCGTTCGAAGAACTTGAACGCAGACTGCGCGGAAGAGGTACCGAATCGGAAGAGGCGATCAATCGCCGTCTCAGTCTGGCAAAAAGCGAACTTGCAAAATACAAGTTGTTCGACTACATAGTGTTCAACGACGACGTCGATTGCGCCGTCGAGAACGTTATCTCGATAATCGACGCCGAAAAGAGCAAAACGTCGAGAAATTTAGACGTAATTAAGAAATTATTGAATCAGGAGAACTGAAAATTATGATGATTTATCCCCCTATCGACAAATTGGTTGAAAAAACCGGCTGCAAATATGCGCTGGTAATCGCAACCGCCAAAAGAGCAAAATATCTTGCCGAAAAGAAAGCGGATATGCTCGAAGACCTTAACGATACGCCCATTTCGTATGCGGCTAAAGAAATTTACGACGGCAAAGTCGAAATCAAATACGGTGACTAATCGGTGCGTCTTGACGGCAAGACAATAACCGTGGGTGTCACGGGCGGAATAGCCGTTTACAAAACGTGCGAACTCGTAAGCCGCCTCCGTAAAAGCGGAGCAGCGGTTTTTGTCGTTATGACAGAAAACGCAACCGAATTCGTTTCTCCGCTTACTTTCGAAACGCTTTCCGGTAACCGCGCTGTAATCGATACTTTTGCTCGCGATTTCGAGTGGGAAGTCGAGCACGTTTCGCTTGCCAAAAAAAGCGATTTGTTCGTCGTTGCGCCGTGTACGGCAAATTTTCTGGCTAAATACAATGCCGGCATCGCCGACGATTTTATAACCACGACGGCTCTTGCGATGAAATGCCCGATATTGTTGGCTCCTGCGATGAACACCGCAATGCTCGAAAACGATGCAACCGTCCGCAATATCGAAAATCTTGTGTGCCGCGGCGTAAAGTTTGTTTACGGCGGCAGCGGATTCCTCGCTTGCGGCGACGTGGGAAAGGGCAGAATGGCGGAACCTGCCGAAATTTATTCGGCAATCGAAGATATTCTGTTCCCCAAGCGCGACTACGACGGGCTGACCGTGCTTATAACCTCGGGCGGAACCAAAGAACCGCTCGACCCAGTGCGTTACATCGGTAACAATTCGAGCGGAAAAATGGGCGCTGCGTTATGCGATTGCGCGGCAAAAAGAGGAGCGAAAGTTATTCTCGTTGCAGGTAACGTCAGCGTTTTGCCCAAAGAAAAGACGGAACGAATCGATGTCGGAACGACGCTCGAAATGTACGACGCGGTCATGAAAAATCTCGATCGTGCGGATATTGTGATAAAAGCCGCCGCTCCCGCAGATTACAGACCTGCCGAAATTGCCGAAAACAAAATAAAAGGCGAAGAAATACGGCTTGAACTTATTAAAAACCCCGATATTGCCGCCGCGGTCGGTAAAATCAAGGGAAATAAAACGCTCGTGGCGTTTTGCGCGGAAACTTGCGATCTCATCGATTCCGCAAAGAAAAAACTTGCCGCAAAAAACGCTGATCTCGTCGTTGCGAACGACGTAACCGTTAAGGGTGCCGGATTTAACACCGATACGAACGTGGCTTCGCTCGTAACCGAAAACGGCGTGGAAAATCTGCCGATAATGAGCAAAATCGACCTTGCCGAGCGAATTCTCGACAAAATAACGGAGATAAGACATGATAGCGCAAGTCATAGTTGACATAAGCAACTCCGAGGTCGACAAAGTTTTTGACTATTCAATTGACGGGCATTCTGAGGCAAAAGAGGGCTTCAGAGTGCTTGTTTCGTTTGGGAAAACGCAAGTTGAAGGGTACATAGTCGGCATTAAAGACAAAACCGACTGTCCGCCCGATAAACTGAAAAGCATAATTTCCGTTATCGATCCGTACCCCGTCATCAATCCCGAACTTATGGAACTGTGTCGCTATATGGTGGAAAAATACCATTTGCGCATGGTGGACGTGCTGCGGCTGTGCCTGCCTTCTCAGATGCGAGCGGGAAAGGTAAAAGAACTGATAGTAAAGCGCGCGTACGTCGCTCCCGAATATATCGAAAAAGATCCTGCGCAATTCATAAAGAAAAGCGCGACGGCTCAAAGCGAACTGTTTACGTTCATCGCCGATAACCCCGGAGAAAGCGTTACGGAACTCAATAAAAACTTTTCCGCAGCCGCTCTTCGCAATCTGGTCGCGCGCGGAATAATCGAACTGCGCGAATGTGAAACTTATCGGACGCCTTATAAGGATAACGTGTTCGAAAAATCTCCTGAAGTCACGCTGACCGACGAGCAGAAAAACGCACTCGACGTGATAAACGGCGAAAAGAATCAAACCATACTTCTTCACGGAGTCACGGGCTCCGGCAAAACCGAAGTGTATATGCGCGCCATTTCGAACGTGCTGGCTGCCGGAAAAACGGCAATCATGCTCGTTCCCGAAATATCGTTAACTCCGCAGGTGTTGCGTTCGTTTCGCGCAAGACTCGGTGACGAGGTTGCGATTCTGCACAGCGGACTGTCCGCAGGCGAGCGATTCGACGAGTGGAGAAGGCTGCTTACCGGCGAAGCCAAAGTTGCCGTGGGAGCGCGTTCGGCGATATTTGCTCCGCTTCAGAACCCCGGCATAATCATTATCGACGAGGAACACGATTCCAGTTACGTTTCCGAAAGTAATCCTCGATATTCGACGCACGAAGTCGCGTCCTTCCGCGCTCGCATGAGCGGATGTAATCTCGTTCTCGGCAGCGCGACGCCGTCGATTGAAAGTTACTATGCGGCAAAATCGGGCAAATATCGGCTTGTCTGTATGAAGAAAAGAGTAAATGCCGGTCCTTTGCCGAAAATCACGGTCGTCGATATGTGCGCGGAGATTTATAAGGGCAACAACGGTTTGTTCTCCGGTTTGCTCGAAAAAAAACTCGACGATTGCATGGCGCGCGGAGATCAGGCGATAATCTTTATAAATCGCCGCGGATATTCCTCGTATATGATGTGCCGCTCGTGCGGATACGTCGCCAAGTGTGCCGATTGCGACGTTTCACTCGTTTACCATAAAGACGAAAACGTGCTGAAATGTCACTACTGCGGCAACAGGTATAAAGTTCTCGACGTTTGTCCCGAATGCGGAAGCGAAAGCATAAAAAGAGGCTACGTCGGAACTCAGCAGGTGGTCGAACTGCTTAAAGACAGATATCCGGGCGTCGGAATTTTAAGAATGGACAACGACACGACGCAGGGCAAAGACGCACACCTGAAAATCCTTTCCGAATTCCGCGAAAAGAAAGCGAGAATACTTGTCGGAACGCAGATGATAGCCAAAGGTCACGACTTTCCCGACGTTACGCTCGTCGGAATAGTGGACGCAGACATGAGTTTGCACTTTGCCGATTTCCGCGCAACCGAGCGCACCTATCAGTTGATTACGCAGGTCGCCGGAAGAGCGGGAAGAGCGGATAAACCGGGAGAAGTCGTGCTACAAACGTATTCTCCGAAACACTATGTGTACAGATTTGCAGTGACCGGCGATTATGAAGGTTTTTACGAAAAAGAATGTAATCTTCGCGAAGTTACCAAGTATCCGCCGTTTTCGAGAATCGTAAGAATACTCGTAAGCGGCGAGGACGAATCGCTTACTCATCAGACGCTAAAAAAAATATTCGACGATTTATCCGAGCGTTTTTGTGACAAGCGAAGGGAAATAGCGTATTTCGCCGCCATGAAATCGCCGGTTAAGCGCATATCGAACAAATTCCGCGTTCAGATTTTAATGAGAATAGTAAACGATGCCGACGCTATAACCAAAACGATATACGAAACGGTGGACAAATACACGATTCCTAAAGTGAGCGTGTTCGTGGAAATAAACCCCAATAACCTGAGTTGAGAGGAGATCATTATGGCGATAAGAAATATTATTAAATACGACAACCCCGTTTTAAGAGAAAAGTGCAGAGAGGTCACCGAATTCGACGAGCATCTTGCCACGCTTCTCGACGATATGAAGCAGACCATGCTTGCCGCCGACGGAGTGGGACTTGCCGCACCGCAGGTTGGAATAATAAAGAGAGTCGTGGTCTTAAGCCGCGATCACGAAACTTTTTATGAACTGGTCAATCCGGTCATCACTCGCAAAAAAGGAAGTCAGATAAATATGGAAGCGTGCCTTAGTCTTCCGCATATGCACGGCGACGTTGAGCGTCCGCAGAGTATAACCGTAGAAGCGTTCGATCGTCACGGCGAAAAACATATCTACCGCATTAAAGGCTTTCTTGCGGTAATTTTCTGCCACGAGATCGATCACCTTGACGGCATATTATATATAGATAAAGTAATAGACGGAGTCAAGGAGGACTAAAACTGTGATTAAAGCGGTGTTTTTGGGAACTCCTGCGTTTGCGTTGCCGTCTTTTAACAAACTGTCAGAAATTGCGGAAATCGCGGCGGTTGTCTGTCAGCCAGACAGAGCAAAAGACCGCAAAGGCAACTTTATTTTTTCTCCGATTAAACAAGCGGCAATCGAGAGGGGAATCCCCGTTCTTCAATTCGAAAAAATAAGAAGGGACGGAGTGGAAACTCTTCGCGAAATCGCGCCCGATATTATGGTTACGTGCGCATACGGACAGATTTTATCGCAGGAAATTCTCGATATTCCGAAATACGGAGTTATTAACGTGCACGGCTCGCTTCTGCCCGAATACAGAGGCAGCAGTCCGCTTCAATGGTCGCTTATAAACGGAGAAAAGACGACCGGCGTTACCATTATGCGTACGGATATAGGAATGGACACCGGCGATATGCTCAGTCGTGTGGCGTTTGATATTCCAGACGATATGTATATCGACGAACTTTTCGTTAAAGCCGCGAACGAGGGAGCGGATCTGCTCGTAAAAACGCTCCCCGACTATATTGCCGGTAAAATTACGCCCCGTAAGCAGGACGAGAGTAAGGCGACAAAATGCGTCATGCTAAAAAAGGAGGACGCTCTCATCGATTGGACCGCACCGAATTACGTTATCCGCAACAAAATACGAGGGATTGGTTACGGATATACTTTTTATCGCGGCGAAATGCTCAAAATTTTCCGACTGTCGCTTGCGGACGGAAACGGCACAGCCGGAGTTATCGAAACGGACGATAAAAACTTCGTTAAAGTTTATTGCGGACAAGGAGCTCTTTTACTAGAACAGTTGCAACTTCCGAATAAAAAGAAATTACCGGTGCATGAATTCCTTAACGGCACTAAATTAATCGGCGGAGAAAAATTTACGATTGACTAATTACGAAAGACAAAAATTTATTTACGGACTGCTTTGCCGAGTTTATTTCGACAAGGCATATTGCGGCATCGCTTTAAACGACGGAATAGGAACGGCACCGGAAGGCGACCGCGCTTTCGTCACGAAAGTTTTCTACGGCGTTATCGAAAAAAACGCTTATCTCGACTACGCTCTGTCCGCGCTCGTAAAACAGTTGCCGCAACCCAAAGTCGCGCTCGTCATGAAAATCGGCTTGTATCAGTTGTATTTTACCGAGCAGGCGCCGTACGCCGTCGTTTCGGCATCGGTCGATCTCGTCAAGTCAATCGGAAAAAAGGAAGTTGCGGGATTTGTAAACGCGACGCTTAAAAATTATAAAAAAGTGCGTTTCCCCGATAAGAGCGATAAAATCGCATATTTGTCGGTGTTCGGCGGCGTCCCGAAGTGGCTCGCGGGCAAACTTATAAAACAGTACGGATTCGACTGCGCGCTCGAAACGCTGACGTATAAACTTACAGATAAAACGCATATAAGAAACAATCCTGCCGTTATTTCCAAAGAAGATTTCGCGAAAAAGTACTCTTTGTCCGAAAAAAGCGAACTCGGCTTTTTCGTCACTGCGTCCGAGATGAAGGAAATGAAGCCTGACGAATACACCGTTCAGGCGCTGTCGAGCATGAAAGCGGCGGAAATGTATCTTGAAGGATTATCGGAAGGGAAAATTCTCGACGTGTGCGCGGCGCCCGGCGGAAAGTCGGTTTACATGGCGCAATCGGGAGATTATGCGGTTACGGCGTGCGATATTCATCCGCACAGAGTCGAACTTATTAAAAAGTATGCCGCAAGAATGAAGGCGGCTAACGTTACTGCAATATTAAACGACGCGCAGAAAGATAAGCCGGAGTGGCACGAACGATTTGATGCCGTCGTGTGCGACGTTCCGTGCAGCGGAATCGGAGTAACGCGCTCGAAACCCGACGTTCTTTTAAATAGAAAAGAAAGCGATATTCCCGTGCTTGTCGCGATTCAGAAAAAAATACTTCGGACAAGCGCGTCTTACGTTAAGCCGGGCAGCAGATTGTGCTATTCGACCTGTACTTTGCTTAAAGAGGAAAACCGCCGTTTAATTGACGATTTTCTCGCTTCGAATTCGTCGTTTGAGTTGGTTCTGGATAAAACTCTTTTGCCGCAAACAGACGGCTGCGACGGCTTTTACGTTGCCGTAATGAGGAGAAAATTATGAAAAACGCATTCGATATGACGCTTGCAGAACTTAAATCGGATCTTTCGGGAAACGGATTTAAGCCGTTCAGAGCCGCGCAGATATATAAATGGATGATAAAATACGTTCCCGTCGGCGAAATGAGCGATTTATCCAATTCGGACAGAGAAAAACTTGCTTCGATGTACGATTTTCAGCCGATAAAAATAGCGAACAGACTGGTATCGAAAGATAAATCGATTAAGTATATTTTTTCGCTTTGCGACGGAAACGTAATAGAAGGCGCACTTATGAAGCAGGGGTACGGAAACACCATTTGCGTATCCACGCAGGTCGGTTGCCGTATGGGATGTGCTTTTTGCGCCTCTGGCATAGGCGGAGTCGTGCGCAATCTGACCGCCGGCGAAATGCTTGCTCAGGTGCTTGCCGTAAACGCCGATCTCGGTGCTACGGAACAAGGGCACCGGAACGTTACCAACATCGTACTTATGGGCAGCGGAGAGCCGCTCGACAACTACGAAAACGTGACGAAGTTTTTATCGCTCGTTTCGAATGCGGACGGCATCAATATCTCGCAGCGCAATATAACGCTTTCGACGTGCGGTCTTGCCGATAAAATAAAGCAACTTGCCGACGACGGATATACGGTTAATCTCACCATATCTTTGCACGCGACTACCGACG
>CAKQDN010000053.1 GCA_934229275.1 uncultured Clostridia bacterium
TGTAGTATTCAATGGAGGCGTAACGTTTATCGAGAGATATAACGGCGTCGGGGATGTTGTCGGCAGATAAATTCCACAAGCCTACAGATAATTCTTTATCGTCGGATTTGCAAAGAATAAATAAATCGGGATTACCTATACATACAGCGGGGAGTTTTTTTCTTTGAACCCACTCGATACCGTTTATCAATTGATTTTGTCTGTAATAACTTCTGAATAAACCGGTAGTCCATGGAACCAGTTTTCTTACATGTACGGTGGAAGCAGTAAAAGTGTATACTAAAAATCTTTGTCCTGCGGAATTTTCGTATTTATAGCAAGCGGGGAAATTTGCCGCCGCCGATTGTGTGCTGTTTCTCGTGAGAGAATATTTTACACCGAGATAAGAGAATAAACTGTCGGCAATAGCGGTTTCTTTTAATTTAACGTCGAAATAATCGCCGATAAAGTCTGTGTTGGTGTTGCCTATTGCGATAACGTCGTTTTCGGTCGTAAAAAATTCCGTAAACGGCTTCGACGCCTTCGTATAGCTCTCGACGCCTACGTCTATGCCTTTTTCGGTTAGTATTTTTGCTGCTTTAAAATCAAGAATCAATCCGTCAGATAACATATCGGCGGTTATATATTTCGCATTTTCACCGAACACGATATGGGCGTAACCCGGTGCGTTATACGCTGTTGGCAGGGAATTGTCTTTACACATTACGAGCGACGTGGGTGAGACGGTGTCGAAAATGTAATAGGGGGCGATTTTTTCAAACGATTCGGTTTCATCGAAAGTATAATTGCGGATTTTTGACTGGTTCTCAAAAATATTAACGCCTACGGTTTGCTTGTCGGAAAAGATTTTGTCGATATACTCATAGGTTTTCATGTTTTTGATATGCCTGTCGAGATACCCCTTTTCATATAAGATGTTACTGTTATATTCTAACATGTATTTATAGATTCCGTCCGTTTTACCGTCGGCTCTTAATATCATATCAAAGTATTCGAGATGGTTGGCGGGAACTCGGTATCTGGGACGAGGGTAAGTGTCGCCTTCGGAGATTATTTCTATGTCGGTTCCGTCGAGCCAGTGCGTTTGTAGCCGAACCGTTTCTATATTTGTGGCAAGGTTCGCCTCTTCCCAATAGGGAGCGCCGGTAAGCCGGATTAAAGGTCTTGTCGCACCTGCAAGCGTTTTAGCCATTTCTTGAATAGCGACGCCGTCGAGGTCGAACGAAGAACGGTTTGCGCAAAGTCCCACGCGTGTTTTCGGAGCAACTTCGTCAACCTTTTCGCGAACGGTTTTCAAAAATCCGAGCATAGTATCTTTTTTAATATCATACCATATTTTCCTGTACTTTATGTCGCCGAAATACACTTTGTCGACTAAACTATCGGATGTAATTTTTTCGTTCGTTCTTTTGCAAAACTCCGCCATATGAAGTTTACAGCAGCAAGTCATTTCCCTGAAATCCATACTTGTAATGGAAAAGTCATCCTCAAAAAGAATCGTGTCGGTATATAATGCGACTTTTGATACTAATTCAGCGAATGCCTTTGCGAAATTTTTATCCAACGGGCAAAAAGAACCGTAAGTAAAACGCTTATTTTTAATCAGAAAATTATCCTTGTTTTTTATAAACAGAGTTTTAATTCTTGTAAAATCGGTATTTTTACCCAGAAAAATGTTTGCTTGCGGATTACCGTAACCGATTGTCGGGAAAATCCATACTCCTGTTTTAATTCCGTTACGATTAAAAAAATCGATTGTGTTACTGAGTGATTTGAGTTCCCGCTCGAGTTCGTCGGGCGCGTTCAATATTTGATTGAATAATATAAAAACCCTAGTAGTTTTTGCCTTTTTCAGATAATTCAGAAGTTCTTTTTTTTCAGAAAAATCAACATTGTTTGATAACGGAATATTGAGTGAATACATACGTTTTCTCCTTATTCGGCTACTTAACCTATTATTATAATACAGCATTTTGAGTCCGTTGTCAATAATTTGCTTAGTCGGAGTGCCAAATATTATAAGCAAATACGACGGATTTTCATAACATCTGTCATACATAATCTGCTATAATATTATTACAATTGTTGCAGTGGCATTTATTGCGCATGCTAACTATCCGTAATATTGTGAGGGCGAATATGAATTTAAGCAATACCGCAAAAAAGAGAAAATCACCTATCGAGAAAGGAAAAACATTATTTTTGGTTGTAATGATGGTGGTTCCTTTATTGCATTGGCTTGTTTTTTGGTTGTATGTGAACATGAGTTCGATAGCATTGGCTTTTCGCAACAATGCAGGGGATTGGACGCTGAATAATTTTGATATATTTTTCGAAGCGTTGACCACGGCGGGAAGAGACATGAACGTTGCAATCAAGAACACGTTGTATTATTTTTCCGTTAATATTTTTATATGTTTACCCGCATCGTTTATTATCGCTTACTTTATTTATAAAAAAATATTTGCATACAAGGTATTCAGAGTAATATTTTATCTTCCGGGTATAATTTCGGCTATCGTTTTAACGATGGTGTATAAACAATTTATTATGCCGGACGGTCCTTTGGATACGATATGCAGAAAATTGTTCAACACACAACTGCCGCGTGCCGGGCTTCTCGGACAGTCGTCTACAGCTACGAATACTATCGTTGCATATTGTTTATGGACGGGTTTAATGGGCTCGTTTATGGTTTTGGGCGGGTCTATGGCTCGTATACCGAACGAAGTCGTAGAGGCGGCTACGCTTGAAGGGTGCGGTCCGTTCAGAGAGATGGTAAGCATTACCTTACCGATGATTTGGCCGACTATTTCGACTTTGATTATCGTTACGATGACCGGTTTGTTTACCGCTTCCGGCCCCATGCTTACTTTGGTTAACGGAAAATTCGACACCTGGACGATTTCTTTCTGGATATTCTATAAGGTAAACGGCGATACGGCGGGCGGCGTTCCGGGCGGTCAATATAATTTGGTATCGGCTGCAGGATTGTTCTTTACGGCAATAGCGGTTCCGGTTATTCTGTTCTTCCGTTGGATAATCGAGAAAAAAATACCGAGCGTTGAATATTAAGGGGACAGGCAATTATGGAAAACTGTAAAAACATCCGCAGAAAAAATAAAGTTAATATTTCCGGCAGTAAAGTTGTTTTTGCGATAGTATTCGTAATATTCGTAATTTATGCCGCATCGTTGGTGTTCCCGTTTGTATGGCTGTTTGTGTCATCGTTAAAAACGGGCGTAGAGTTTGCTGACGATTTATCGATGGGCGGAAACGCGTTTGCGTTCCCGGACAAGTTGAATTTTAAAAATTATTTAATAGCTTTTCAAAAATTTAATTATCAGGGCGTAGGTTTTGCGGGGCTTATTTATAATTCGGTTATATATATCGCCGCAAATACATTCGGTGCTTTGTTTTTTCCGACTGTGTTAGGGTATTGCTTATCTAAATACCGTTTTAAATTACGCGGTGTTATTTACGGAATCGGAATTTGCACCATGACTATTCCCATCGTGGGGTCTATGGGCGCGGCTTTCAAACTGATAAAATTTTTGGGACTGTACGATACCAGAGCGTATTTGATTACGGTTATGATAGCCAGTTTCGGCTTTAACTTTTTGATAATGTACGGTTTTTTTCAAAATATATCGTGGAGTTACGCTGAAGCGGTATTTATCGACGGCGGCGGACATTTTACCGTGTTTTTCAAAATCATGTTACCGCAGGCGACTTCTGTTTTAGTCGTTTTGGCAATTACTTCTTCGATAGGCGCATGGAACGATTACACAACCATTATACTGTATATGCCTTCATATCCCACGGTGGCGTCGGCACTATACTACGTTGCGGATACGTTGCAAAGAGAAAATAATACGCCGATATATTATTGCCTTATCATATTGTCTGCATTACCCGTTTTACTTGTGTTTGCGGTATTTGCAGAAAAAATGATGGAAAATATGGCTATCGGCGGGTTAAAATAAGGAAATTTCCAGGAGGAAAAATATGAAGAAAGTTAAAAAATTAGCAATTAAAGTTGTTAGTTTGGCATTGGCGGTTTTATCCGGGTTGTCTTTGGTTGGCTGCGGTCTGGGGAAAACCGAGCAGGTTGGTTCTAATTCCGAGAAAGTGTTGGATATTTACTTGTTCAACGCAGGTTATGGCACAGATTGGGTTTATGCCTTAAAAGGCGGGTTTATGAATCAAGACTGGGTTAAATCAAAATACGGCGACGATTTAACCGTTAATATAACTTATAACGACCTTACGACTTATGCGACGGACCATATTAAAAACGGCGACAGTATAGATTTATATTTCGGTATGAATTTAAGAGAATTATATACCGAAGATTATCAGCGTAAACCGGTTTGTGAAGATTTAACTGACTTATTTGATAAAACCGTGCCGGGAACGGACATTAAACTAAAAGATAAACTTATTCCTACAATGTATGATAGTTGTTCTTTTACAGACGACAGGGGTAACAAAAAAATATACTCGCTTCCTTGGGCATCGAGTATGACGGGAATATATTACAATCACGATTTGCTTAAAGAATGCGGTATAGACGTTCCTTTGACCACTGATCAGTTAATTAAGGCTTGCGATATCGTTTCCGAAAAACAAGGTTTTGCCGTTATGGCGTCGTCAACGTATGCGGCATACTGGGCATATCTTTACAGCACTTTTTGGGCGCAGTACGCAGGGGCAGACGAATATAATAAGTATCTTGAAGGTAAAGTCGGCGACGATTATGCTGTGGACAGTAAAACGCTGGTCGAATCTCAACCTGCAATGTTGAAGTCTCTTCAAGAATTGGATAAAATTCTCAAAGGCAAGCATATGGTTGATACGGCAAACTCTATGCTTTTTATGACGGCGCAAACAAACTTCCTTAAAGGTCAAGGCGCATTTATGGCTTGCGGAGACTGGTTCGAGTCCGAAATGAAAAAGGAAAAAGAAGACAGAATCGCTGCGGGGCAGTCGTTGCCGGAAATATCTATGATGAAAACGCCGATAATCAGTTCTATTGTGGAAAAATTAGAATATCGTGACGGCAACGCTTATATGAGCGATGAAAAATTAGCGGCTTTGATAAAGGACGTAGACGCGGGTAAAGAAACTCCCACCGATACTTCCGTATCTCAATCCGATTACGATATAGTTCGCAAAGCGCGCGGAATCGTCTATTCTCCGGGACCCGGACATAATGCGATAATACCGTCTTATACTCCTGCAAAAGAACTTGCAAAAGATTTCTTGTTGTATATGTCAACAAGCGACGCATACGCCACTTTTTTCGATAAAACAGAGGGTGCGCAGTTGCCGTTCATGTACGACGCCGAAAAAGTATGCGGCGATATTTATACGAAGGCTTCGGATACCGCAAAAATAAGGAACGAGTTGTATAATAACGAAAACGAAAAATTCAGAGCAAATATTTTGCCTTACGAAGGAAGTTTCCCGCTCGTAATGTACTCCGGTCTTGGATTATTGCCCGGTAACACGCTTACTTTTGAGGTTTTCTTCGGATCGCAAGGTTCAGATTATGTTAGTCCCGACAAATTGTATGAAGACGCGAAAAAGTGCTGGGACAAGAAAAGATGGACGAAAATGCTTGAAGACGCAATGTTAATATAATTTTCAAGGAACGGAGGAATTATGATGAAAAAAAGATTAATGGCACTGTTTTTGGCTTTCGCGCTTTCTTTGTTTGCCGGGTGCGCTCAACAGCAGGGCAATGGTCAACAATCGGGCGGAAATTCGCAACACGGAGGTAATTCCTATAAAATTGCCGATTTACTCGTCTGGGGAGCGTCGAACACCGAATCGATAATGGCAGACGAAGAACCGAGAAACGTCGTCCCCGATTTAAATATGACGGCAATCAAAGGCGAAACCGAATCGGGACAGTTTATAATAACTTCAAAATCGGATAAAACGGTATCGGGATATAACGTTATAGCAAGTGACTTAAAAACTGCCGACGGCGACGTGATAGACTCCTCGAATATTGAAATTTTCAATCAAAAGTATATAAAGGTTTCCAAAAACTCCTGGACGAAAAACAGCAAAAGAACTGCGAAAATGTTTTCGGGCTATTATCCAGACGCTTTGATCCCGATGGATAGGGCGGTTGCTAAAAGAGAAAACAAATTAACAAAAGATTTCAATCAGGGCGTTTGGGTGAACGTAAACGTTCCGCGCGATGCGGCCGCAGGAGATTATAACGGAAAAGTTACCGTCACGCTTGGTGCAGAGAAGAAAGATATCCCTGTTAAGTTAAAAGTTTACGATTTGACTATGCCTACGTCGGTTCATGCGAAATCGATGTACGCCATCTGGTATCAGTTGATAGAAAAAGGCGAAGGGAAAAATAATTTGGCTTTACAGGAAGCTTATTACGATTATTTACTTACCAACAGGCTTAATCCTACCGAAGTGCCGATTTTAGGCTATTCTAACGCGAAAGAATACGCCGAATATATCGTTAAATATGCTAAAGACGAGAGAGTAACGAATTATCGTGTTCCTCTTAATTTGCATTATGAAAACAATCATTATTATGCAACCGTAGCCGAAGCAAAAGAGTATTTAACGGCTATGGCGAAAAAGCAGCAAGAGTTGCGCGTAAGCGGCGATACTTCTACCGACTTATTCAAAAAGGCTTTTTGGTATACGATTGACGAGCCGGATTATACGGGAAATATGGATGACGTAGCGCCCGTAGAAAAAGTCTTGGTACAAGCTAAGAATGAAGTTGCCGCGGAGTATCCTGAATTTGCCGACGGTATTAAAAAGGTGGCGCATATTATGGTTACTCAGACTATTCATACCGAATGTGCCGGCGGCGATGCTGACGGCGGTATACAAACCTGGTGCGCTCAATTAAACGCTTTCGATTCGGAAAACGAATACTCTTTGGGCGGTAAAACGTTAAGCGCGCGAGAGTTTATTGCGTCGAGAAGAAGCAATCCGAGCGGTAAGGCGGCGGGTGAAGACATATGGTGGTATCATTGCAATCAACCCGAAAATCCTTATCCTACGGCAATGATAGACGATAATTTAATATCGATGAGATTGCTTACCTGGATGCAATATTCTCTTGATATTTCGGGCGTTTTATACTGGTGCGTAAACTACTATCAAAAACTTACCGATAAGGTAACGGTAAGGAACTTATGGGAGGATCCCGTAACTATGGGACGAAGCAACGG
>CAKQDN010000054.1 GCA_934229275.1 uncultured Clostridia bacterium
CTTCGTAAGTATCGCCGCAGATGCTGCATTCGTAGCCTTTCACTCCGTCGTTACTGCAATCGCCCGATCTTTCGTAAGCGATAACGTAGTCGTGAACGTTTTCGTCGGAAAGAACGGCATTGCCGCCCACGACGAACGAGGTTCCGTTACCGTCCCTTTCGGTGGTGACAACGTCTACGCGCAAAGTCTGATCGACTCTCGATCCGACGACGAACGAGAATTTTGCGAACGCTCCGTTCGAATTGCCTTTAAGCGATTCGCGGGCAAGCACGTTTCCGCCTCTGTCGGTGACTATTATAACCGCGGTGGATTTTCTCGCGCCGAGATAGAGCGTCACTTTGACTTTCTGGTCTTTTTTGACATTCACGTCTACATGAACGCCGTTTTTAGCAGTGGACAATCCGCTTACCGCGTTGCCGCCGACGGTAACTTCTTTATAATTTTTAAGGCTGGTATCGATGACGTCGCTGCCGGAAACGGTGCCGAACACGCTTCCATTGCTCTTCGTCACTTTGTCGGTGAACGTGAAGTAATCGAGTGCGTTTTCAACGTCTATCGCGTCGCCGTTTTCGTAACTCACGAGCGAGCGGCTGACGCATGCCGACGCGCTTTCTTCTTCGTTCGAGCCTACTGCGATTGCGACCACTGCGACGTTGCAGCCTCCTTTGTCGTACGCGTTGGTAAACGTGAAGTCGAGCGTTTTTTCCGCACCGAACGTATCCACTTTGACGTCAATATATCTTCCGTAGCCGCTTCCCGCGTCGTCTGCGCAGTGAATGACGATGTTCTGGTACACTGTTTTTTCGCCGTCCTTAACGGTAAGAACGCCACAATTGTGCCATGCGCTTAAGAACAGACGTACATAGTCGGTTTTGCCGTCCACTTTAACCGAGAAACTCTCTTTTCCTTTGAACAGAGCCGAACTCCAGGTGGTTATGTCTGCCGCTCCCGGAACGCCGTCTCTTATTCCGTCGGAGAAGTACAATATGCTTTTATAATCCCAGAACGCACTAAGCGAGCCGTCGACTTTGAATTCGCCGATATAGCGTTCGCTTTCGGGCAGATTTTTTCTTGCGGGCTTGAATCCGGGATTGCCGTCGCCGCGGTTGAAATAGTACCAATCGAGATTGCCGGTTTTTGTCAGATCGGTAATCGCGCCCACTTCTTTCATTTCGACGTCGAACATGAAGTCGGTGTCGAGTTCGGGCTGTATCGAAACGCCTGAATATACTGCGTTACCGTAGCCGGGTGCGTTTTTATAAACTATCGTATACTCGGTTTCGGTCGTAACGTCGTAGCCTATCTTAATCGTGCGGTAGAAGTTCCCGCCGGGATTACCGGTAACAATCGTTTGCGAATTGCCGTCGCCGTCGGTGACCGTAAGGTTAACCTTCGAGCAGTAGCCGCCGACGTACACGTTTATGTCGCCTTTTCCGTTTACTTTGACCTTTTGAGTAAAAGTGCCGTGATAGGTGTAAATCGTGCTGCGCGTAGTAGACGTTCTGCCGTCCACCTTAACCGGTATACTGTCGTTAACGGGCAGCATCTGGCTGTCTTTCTGATTACCGCCTTCGTATGCGAGCGCGCCGATGCCGGAATTTTCCACGCCGGGCTTTTTGTACTCGGTGAATTCACCGGTAGCCCAGTTGCTATCTTTATGTTTATAGTAAGCGTAGTCGGAGTAAAGCGGCGAAGTTAAGTCGAGTCCGTACGTTCTGTCTGTTTCGATTGCGGTAAGCGTGAACGGCTGTTTTAAGCCTACTCCCGCAATTCCGTAGAACGCAACGCTTTCGCCCGATCCTTCGTAAGTAATCGTGTAAACCACTTCTCTGTCGGTAATGCACGAAATCGTTAGTGCGCGCAGGAATTCGTCTTCGGACGAGCCTACCTTCACCGTCTGAACGTTGCCGTAACTATCCTTTATCGTAAGCGTAGCCGACGCTTTACTGCCGCCCGCATAAACGACGAACTTCTGTTTTCCCGACGTTTTTACGGTTGCCGTGAACTTTCCGTCGGTCGTTTTCGCTCCGTAAGAAGCATATCCCGACGAATTTCTGAGTTTGAAGTTGATTTTGTCCGCAGCGGTGAGCGCTTCGCCTTCGAAAGCGATTTTGCCCGCTTTGTCCCCGAACGTTACCGATGCCGACGCGCCGTTTGCAGCCTTTGCGATTGAATAGAATGTAGTGTCGTTTCCGCTTAAATCGAGCGAAGATTGCACCACGTCTGCGTTATCCAGCGTGAACGTGTCGAATTCGGGTTCGGCACCGCGCACTTCTCTTTCGCAGGAGTCGAAAGTCACTTCGACGGTGTTTGCCTTGCTTATTTCCGACGAGAAGGTTATTTCATACACGTCGCCGTCGGGGGTCGATCCGTTATAAGAGAACGGAACCGCGCTCTTTTCGCGAATGCAGGTTACGGCGGCTGCCGTCTGACCGTTTACTTTAACCGATGCAGGTGCGCTCCAGCCGTAAGGAACGTGAACGCGCACTTTCCAGTTTCGACTATTGAACGCTCTGTCGCCGGTAAATCCGCCTTTTGCGGCGTCTATTACGAGGCGAGCGATTTTTCCGCCGTCCGAATAAGACGCGCGATATGCGGTTTCGCGATATTTGCCGTCTTTATAAGCGAGTGTAGTCGTATCGTCCTCGTATAAAATTCCGCTCGTTTCTCCCTCGTTTGCAGGGTACCAGTCGAGCGCAAGATTGCTCCAATCTTTTTCGCGCGTGTTTTTCATATCCTCTGCAAGCGTGATCGCGCTGCCTGCACGAACGAATATAGGCGAGGTGGAAGTGCCGTGTTTTACTTCGATAACTCGCGGACCTTCATAAGCGTTACCCGTCCAGACGTCGATCCATTCGCCGTCCGGGATGAACACTTCTCTTTTACCGCCTTCTACGTGGCACATGCGAAGTTTTGCTCCGCCGGTCGCTTCGTAGTATTCTATTTTAATATCGTATATCCTGCCGGCAACGAAATCGTATTCTATTTCGGTGACATCGCTGTCGGAAGCCGTCCAGTGATCGAGCACTTTGTTGCCGTTTATATAAACTCTGCAGCCGTCGTCGCTGAGCATTGCGTATCTTCCGGTGGTTTTGGGCATAAACTTGCCTTCGATGACCGCCGAGAAATTATCCGAACCTACTCCTGCCGCCGGCGAACCGTTACCCCAGTCGAAGTCCACTTCGGTTATCTCTTTGGTAACCGCAGGTTCGCCCTGAAGATCCTTGTTGCCGTAGAACGACATGGTAAGCGACTTGAATTCGTCCGAGGTCGCTGCAACCGTTTTATTGCTTATGGGCGCGACGAGAATGTTTTCGCCCAAAAGATACTGATCGGTGCGCTTGGACTGCTCGTACTGCGGATAATCGAATTCGAGCGAGCGCATCATGGGCATGCCGGTCATATAGTTTTCGTGCGACAGAGCGTAATAAACGGGTAACAAATGATAACGCATGGACAGATAGTTGCGAGTGATTTCGGTTTCGTAATCGCCGTACGTCCAGGGCGTTCTGCCGGTAGCGAAGTTGTTGTTACTGTGCGTTCTGTAAATGGGCGAGAGCGCGCCGTACTGCGTCCAGCGCAGATACTGTTCGTTGCTCGGCTTACCGTTATGTCCGCCGAGGTCGCTCGATTCGTACGCTATGCCGTTCATTCCGGCTTTGATCATGTTGGCAACTTCCTGATTAAGCGAGTCGCCGTTTGAAGAAATATCGCCCGTCCACTGCATCGAATAACGGTGCGACATGACGTTCTGAATACCGCTGTAAGTACCGTTGGCAATATTGTCAACGTTTGCCATTATGAACGCGCGGCGTGCGTATTCGTCGCCGTTAGCCTTGGCAAGTTCGGCAAAATAATGCTCGGTGACCGACTGATAAACATACATACCGATGGTTTCGCGGTTTATTCCGCTCGTGGGCGAAACAAGACCCCAACCCCAGTTACGATCGTACCACCATGCGTCCAGTCCTTTTTCGAGCAGAGAATTAAGTCCCGCCGTTCTGTACGCTACGTCCTGCGGCGAGAAAGCGTTTATCGCTCCGTCCGCCATTTTAACGTGGTCGTTAGCCATTACGGTCAGGTTCTGATCGTGCATCTGCTTGAAGAAAGCCGCGATGTCGGGGAACAGATCGGTGTTTACTTCATAGCCCGTTCCGGCTGTATCGCCCGACGAACGACGCCAGTCGGTATCGATGACGAAGTTATCGAGATAGAAATCGTGATCGTAGTACTGCTGCACTACCGCCTGAGCGCTTTCGGCGGTGTATTCGTAATATCTCGACTCCCACAGTCCGAGAGCGGAGAGCGGCAGCATATTGGTTCTGCCGGTAAGTTTTACATACTCGCTGCGCAGTTTTTTAGCGTCGCCGCGTACCATCATGACGTACACGTCGGTCGCGTTGTTTTCTATTTTATAGCCCGACGCGTAATGATCGGTAATACCCGAAAAATATCCGCCTTCGGGAGGAGTGATCCTCGGGCAGTCGTTTATCGCAAACGCTTCGGGTGTGTTCGAAGGCGTGGGCAATTCTCCGCTGTTGGTCACATAACCGTACGTCCAGACGTGCTTTCTCGTCTTTGCGTCCTTTACGTACGCTCCGTCGAGCGAAGTCGCGTTTTCACGGACATACGCCTTATATGTACCAGTATCGATGACTTTGTAATTGCCTTCGCTCGTCACGGTAAAGTCTGCGCCTTTGTATTCGCTCCTGCCCGTAATCTGCAAAGTGTCGGCGTCGGTGAATCCGTCTGCAGCCTTGACTTCGAAACGAATCATGTCCTCCGCAAGCACGGTTACACGCACTTTACCTTCGGTGTACGAACGCGGTGCGCCGTCCGCACGAACGGTCTCTACGGCGAGATTTACCGAACACGCCGCCGCCACGAGTACCGCGGCAAACAGTACGGCAAACAGAAATCTGCCTAACGTTCCTTTCTTTCTCAAAATTTTGTACCTCCGTTATTTTTTTGTGTTAAATCGCTTGACTTTTTCAACACGATTGCATCATAATTATAATACATGAACGAGCAGGTTTTTTGTTAAGCGTTTTGACTTTCTCGTTAAAGGATATTGCCGTTATTAAAATAACTTTGCAAAATATTACCATATCGTTAAAGAATGTTGCAACAGGGAGGAAATCATGCTGTACGAACTTTTCCGCGACACGCTCGCTCTGTACAAATGCGACGAGTGTTACAGTTACGAGCATTTTCACAAGTCCATCGAACTCATATACAACATAAATCGCGATCGCGAAGTCAAAATCGGTATGAAACAACTTACGCTCGGAAGGGACGAGGTTCTTGTCGTTATGCCGTGGGAAATTCACACGCTCTACTTCGAACCCGAAAAGCACAACCTCGGCTACTGCACGGTGTTCCCGTCCGACTACTCCGATCTGTTTTTCAAAGAACTGGGCGATCTTCGCCCCGACGACTGCATAATTCACGACAAGAGTAAAACCGCGCTTTTTAAAAAGGAAATGGAGGGGCTTGTAAACGGTTGCACCACCGACAACCGATTCACCCGCGACGGACATATAAACACGATTTTAGGGCTTATAATGGACTCCATGAGTTTTCATCACGACAAAGAAACCTATCAGGCCGGCAACTTCGTTCAGTCGGTAATCGCGTACGTTGACGACCATTACACCGAAGACCTCTCTCTGGAAAAAACCGCCGCCGAATTCGGCTATTCGAAATATTATTTCTCACGTCTTTTCAACAAGCATTTCAATACCAACTTTACAAACTATTTCAACACGGTGCGCATACATAAGTCGTTCGACCTTATAAAAAAGTACCGCTCGGGCGAAGTGTTCTACAAAGTAGGCTTTTCGTCCATCCAGCAGTACATAACTTATTTCAAGCGTACCACCGGCACCACTCCTTCTAAGTTCCGTTTCGAAAAAAGTTTTAAAAACTGTAACTGACCTGAATTTTTCGGACATAGCCATTTTTTAAACCCCGTCACTCCGGCGGGGTTTTCAGTATATAAAAAGAACCGGAGGGTTTAATCTCCGGCACTTTTTTATCGTTTTAATGCGAATTATCTGTTTTTGCCTCTTTTCAGCACGAACGCAGCCGCCGCAAGCAAAGAAATAATTCCCGCTATCGCAACAGGCATATCGTCGGCGCCGACGGCAGACTTGCACGAACCGCAATTGCCGTTTTCTTCCTCGGGAAGTTTAGCCACGGTTTCGGTTTTAGTTCCGCCGCAAGACAAACAGGTGAAGGTTTTTTCGCCCTCTTTTTCCGTCGTGGGCTGACGGGTGATTTCGCCGTCGTTCCACTTATGCTCGGT
>CAKQDN010000055.1 GCA_934229275.1 uncultured Clostridia bacterium
CCTTTTGCGGTGCGATAGTCCGCGGTGTATTTGTCCAGATGGCACGCATACAGATACTTTTCCGGTTCAAGCACGATCTTGCTTTTGTTTACCGTGAGAATACAGACGTCTTTCGTCGGCTTACCGCACGACGGGCAGACCTCGTACTTCTTTTTCTCTTCGAATCCGTATATGTATTCGTAACCGCAATGAGGGCATGTAATCAGTTCGTCGCGGTACTTGGTCAGGAGTTTAAGCCATTCGATCTCGGTAGTGCGTTCGTTTTCGCGGTCATCGAGTCCGTCCACGAACGTGCGGTGAAACGCTTCTTTTATGTACAGCGGAACATATGCCCAGCGTTTAAGAACGCTCGTGTGATAGCCGCGGATAGGACGGTTATCGCGTCTTTCTTTATGATAAACGAACACGGGGTCGGAGCCGAACATTTCGTATTCGGCTTTTTCGTCCACTATGTCGTAATTTTTAAGTCTTTCGCCCTCGAAAGGATTGCCGAGGCACAGCGCCATAAACAGAATAATCGCGAGAGAAAATCTGTCGGAATGTACGTCCGGCATACATTCTCCCGTCACGATTTCGGGAGCCATGTACCGCATTTTACCCAGAATTCCGAGATTCTTTTTATCCGCGGTCACGTTGTCGTTGTCGCAGATAAGAAGCGCGCCGGTATCCGGATCCATAAAGAAACTGCCGTCGTTTAAGTCCTGATAGGAATAGCCCTGCTCGTGCAGTTTTTTAAAAGCCGAACACAGCGATATGCACCACTTTATAAGCGTCGCTCTGTTCTTGAACGGGTGCTTACCCGTCAAGTACGAAACGAACGAAACGTAATTTTTCGGGCGCAAATCCATAATGTAGCCGACTTTTCCGTCCGCTCTTTCGAAAAGACGCTTGGGCCAGAGAAAATCCTCCGACGGGCTGCCCTTTTCGATGTTGTTTTTCAGGTTGTAGACAAAGTCTCGATCGACTTCGTTTTTATAGACTTTCAGCGCGTATTTCTGCGCGTCGCACGACACGAGG
Source organism: uncultured Clostridia bacterium (assembly GCA_934229275.1). Taxonomy (GTDB): domain Bacteria; phylum Bacillota; class Clostridia; order Christensenellales; family Pumilibacteraceae; genus Neoclostridium. The sequence continues at coordinate 1,018 of CAKQDN010000055.1, forward strand.
TACACTTCGCCCTGACCGCCTTCGCCGAGCAGATCTTCCACCTTAAACGTCCGGTTATCTCCTAATATAAATGTTTCGTTTCTCTTAAAGTACATTTTTCGCCTCTCTTTTGTTTACACGTCATATTCTAATCGTCAATCTTACAAAATGGATGTAACAATCTAAAAATCCCGAAGAATCTTTCTTCTGCCGGTCTTGCAATTAAGCAAAACGATCGGGAAAAAATGATTGCAGCGCATCCTGTCGTAACAAGCGACGACCTTTTTTATCCGTTCTTCGAGCGGCAGACCTTTTTCCCATTCGAGTCCGCCGGTAATAAAATCGCTGCCGCGTCCGCACACGACGAAGTCGTCGATTCCGTTCATAACGAAAAACGAGTCGATCTGATAGATTTCGTCGTTTTTGACGATGATCAGCATGTTATTCCAGTATTGGTCCTTGTCGATCAGTTCCTTTTCTTTCAGCGCGGCGCGAATTCCGGGAATGGTTTTCGTCAGAATATCGTCAGACGTATTTATTCCGCCGAAAAGGTCCTGTCTGTTTCTCAGTACGTCCGCGCTCATAAAAGCCGAACGGCACGCGGCGTAGCAATGCCGACTTCCTTTTATTTTCCATATCGGCACGTTTTCGTCGAGAACGAGATCGTCCTCGCCGACGTCCGCGATCGCGTCGGAAACGTTCTGCGCCAGGTAAACCGTTCCTTTGTCTTTGATGGCTATCAGCATGTTTCTCCTCCGATAAACTCGTACTCCTCTTCTTCCGTGTTTATCATAACGAACGGCGGAGCAACGTTTCTGCCGTGCTTCGCGACAAGAGCAAGTATTTTTTCGAATTGTTCTTTCATATCCCGATTTTCATCGACGTTTGCCAGCGCGTACACCGCAAAACCTGCCGCTTTGCCCAGAGTCTGACTCTTTTCGTAACGATAAACGGCAAAATCGTTGCATATTTCGAATATCTTGTCTTTATACGCAAGCAATATCGAAGTGTTCATATAAGGCGTGCTGTCGTCTTCTCGCCTTCCGATCGAGTCAAGGTCGGATAGTCCCGAAAACAATTTCGGAACGATTTTAAGCGAGATATGTTTTTTCGTCAGATCCCCGTTTTCGTCCGTCGTAAAACAATCGAGAAAAGTAAAGACGTTCTGCCGCAGTATTCTGTCACCCGTGACGCCCACTAAAATTCCGCTCGGCGATTTCCTGATTTTAAGGTCGTCTTCCGCGGTTTCGTACATCATGTTATTGGAAGAAACGACGACGGTATCGGTCGCCATAAACACTTTACCGTCTTTTTTATAAGCCAATAATATACTCATCGTCCCCTCCTCCGCTTAATACTTTCAGTCGTTTTTCTTCCGAATCGATATATATGACGGGACAACCGCCCTCTCCCGTGCTGTTTTTGTGGAATTCGAACGCCTTGGCAATTCGCTCTTTCGGCGGCAGACCGCGTTCCGTATCCAATACGCTCCGGGCATATTCGGGAGAGTAGCCTATGCAGACGTAATCGTTTTCCTCTTTAACGTAAAAGTCGGAAGCGATGGAAAAAAGCCTGCCGTTTTTGCATATCACGGCGGCGTTTTGCCATCTGCCGTTGGTCACTCCGTGTAACTTCTCCGCCGCCTTTTTTATTTGAGGCAGAACGCTGCTGCGAATCGTATCGACGGAAAGTTCGCCCGAAAAAATCTCGCTGTGGCACGTCAGATAATCGGACGAGGCGTTCGAAATCGCAAAAAACACGATAAGATCGCCGTCCGTATAACAGGGAATATTCTCGCGGCAAAGATAGTCGCCAAGCGCCACACTTTCTTCTTTTTTATCCGTATAACCTATAAAAATCTTATTCTCTTCTTTAATCGCGGCAATCATAGCACACCTCGAATTCCGCATTTTTCGTATCCGTCAGAACGAACGGCGCGCTTACCGAATCGATGCGCCTACCGCTTTCGCAAAGAGCGCCGAGTATTCTCTCCCTCACCGCTTTCGTTTTGTCGGACAGCGGATATGCCGCATAGCACCGCCCCGCTCCTATTGCGACGTACTCCGCCGCTTCGTATACGGCAAAATCGTCGTTTATCCGAAATATCCGCCCTTTATGAGCCAGTAAAAGCACCACACTCATCGTTCCGTCTTTTTCGAATCGATCGTCTTTGCTCAGAACATCGATTATTTTAGGGACGATATTCCGAACGATATGCGTTTTCGTAAGATTCCCGTTTTCGTCGAGCGAAAACAAGTCGCGATTTTCCGTTATCAGTTGAGAAACGCGCACGACGCCGCAGATTCCGACCAATATCCCGTTCGGCAGTTTCCTGATTTTAAATCTCGTCGCGTTGGCATAGTTATTTTTAGTCACCGCCGTCGAGGTTTGCGTATCCGCCCCCATATACACGACTCCGTTATCCTTTACCGCCACAATTACGCTCATTCGTACCTCCTGAATTTCGTTTTCCACATCATTATAAAGAAATATCTTCCATAATGAATGTAACAATGAAAATTAATTCGAAAAAGCGTCGCAGCTTTTTATCCCTTTTTTAATTACTTCCGGAAAATAAAAAAAGTGCGATCTTCAATAGAAGAACGCACCCTAAAACGCAAACTCCTATTGCGCCACACAATTTTCGACAAATCAGGATTTCTCTCCGTGTTTATCAAGCGGAATTTGCATTTTATCAAACTCAGACTCGACAAACACGAAAAAACGGGCAATAACCCTCAAAAAAAGAGAGCCCCATTAAAAATTGTCGATTAAATTGTGTGGCAATATCATTGTAGCACATATTTTCGAAATTTACAATAAGATAACGGTAATTCTCGTAAATTTGACTTTCATTTTTCTTATTTTCTTAAAGCGTATAAAAAACCCCGAAAGCGCGGCAAAAGCAGTGCTTCGGGGCAAATCGTTGTAATTATTTTAAGCCGTTTCGGGGCTTTACTTCATTTTTGACGGTTTAATTCGCTTTCGGCAAAGCGCAATTATTCGTCCGCAAGACTGTCAGAATTAAAGGCAAGCGGCAACAGTTGCGAAAGAGTATAAACGCGCACGTCGCTTTTGCATCCCGTGATTATTTTAAAATCGCCCGGGCAGAACTCGTTTAAAACCTGACGGCACACTCCGCACGGCAGACAGACCTCACTTATATGCTCGTCGCCCTTTCCGCCGACAATCGCGATTGCGACGAATTTACGTTTGCCGGCGGCTACCGCGGAAAAAATCGCGGTACGCTCGGCGCAGTTGGTTGCGGAATACGCGGCGTTTTCGACGTTGCAACCGACGAACACTTCTCCGTCGTCACAAAGTAGAGCCGCTCCCACTTTGAATCCCGAATAGGGCGCGTAGGCGTTAAGCCTTGCCTTTTCGGCAAACTCAATCAGTTTTTCGTTTTTCATGCTTTCACCTCGGAAAAGAAACTCGTGCCTGCCGAGTCCTTTTTATCCACGCCGAACATATCGAGCACGGTGGCGGAAATATCGGCATACGTTGCTCTCGAACCCAGATTTACGCCCGATTTTATATTGTTTCCGCATATAATCATCGGGACGCGTTCGCGCGAGTGATCGGTCGAAGGCGTTGCGGGATCGCAGCCGTGGTCGGCGGAAATGATCAGAACGTCCTCGTTTTTCATCCCGGGCAAAAATTCGCCGAGCCGTTTATCGAACGCGGTGAGCGCGGCGGCGTAGCCTTCGACGTCGTTGCGATGACCGTATTTCATGTCGAAATCCACGAGATTGATAAAGCACAAGCCGTTAAAGTCGCGCTTTTGCAAGTCGAGCGTTTTATTCATTCCGTCGTCGTTATCAATGGTAGGATAACTTTCGGTTATTCCTTTCCCTGCGAAAATATCGCGGATTTTACCCACGGAAATGACGTCGTAACCGTCGTTTTTCATAAGGTCGAGCATAGTATCGGACGGCGGAACGAGCGAAAAATCG
>CAKQDN010000056.1 GCA_934229275.1 uncultured Clostridia bacterium
CGTTGTCGCCTTCGATTCTTCTGACCTGACAAGAGATAAGTTCGTCTTCTTTCTGGGAAAGTTCGCTGAATGCGATTTCGCTTTCGATTTCGCGCAGTTTCTGCAAAATGACCTGACGAGCGGTCTGCGCAGGAATACGCTGAATGTTCTTCGAATCGATTTCTTCTTCGACCACGTCGCCTACTTTGTATTTTTTATTGATAAGACGAGCGTCTTCGAGCGAAATCTGCGTATCCTTATCTTCGACTTCGTCGACAACGGTCTGATAGGCATAGACCTTGAGCGAATTTTTATCGGGAACGAGTTTCACTTTCACCGCTTTTGCCGTACCCATTTGTTTTTTATAGGCAATTGCGAGCGCAGTTTCGAGCGCGTCGATGAAAACTTCCTTTTTGATGCCTTTCGTCGCTTCAAGTTCGTCGAGAGCCATGAAAAAATCTTTACTTATCATATTTTATCCTCCGGATATTATTCGAATTTTACGAGCGGACGAACGAGCGCAATTCTCGTGTTTTCTATGCTCACCTGTTTTCCGTCCGCATTTATAACGGTAACGTTCTGATCGTGCGATTCTAAAACGCCCTCGAAAACCTTAACGCCTTTAATCGGCGCATACAACTTAACTTCCACTTCTTTACCGTAGTTACGTTCGAAATCTCTTTGTTTTTTGAACGGGCGATCAAGCCCGGGCGAAGAAACGTTGAGAGTATACGGTTTTCCGTCGCTGGCGTCTATATCGTCGAGAACGGGATCTATTGCGTAGTGGACTTTTTCACAATCGTCAAGCGAAACGCCGGACGCAATATCAATGTATACGGTAAGCGCGGTTTCGCCGTTCTTTTTCGTGATTTCGACGTCGACTATTTCATAGCCGAGTTGCGTTACAACGGGATCGATTGCCTGAAAAATTTGTTGTTCGGTTTTCAATACAGCCTCCATAAAAAGACTTAAGAGCGAACCACCAGTCCACTCTTAAGTAACGTATCGTTTAAGCTACTTAAAGTATAACATTTTTTTTCGGAAATATCAACCGTTTTTAGCCTGTTTTTCCAAAAAATCATAAGAATTTAGCCAAATTCATGAATACTTTCGCTGTCGTTATCGCATCGTCGAGCGCTCGGTGCGCATTCTCGTTTACAACGTCGTAATATTTCGCGAGCGTTCCGAGTTTATAGTTATGTACGGTACGCAGATATTTTCTCGCTATAACCAGAGTATCTTCGTGTTCGTCGGGAAATTTCAGTTTCTGTTCGGAAGCGAGCCGGCACAAAATTTTATAGTCGAAATCGTTGCTGTTCTGACCCACAAGTATCGCTCCGTCGCAGAATTTATTAAAGTCGGGCAGAACCTTATCAATCGTAGGCTGGTCTTCGAGCATTTCGTCGGTTATATGAGTAAGTTCGGAAACTCGCTCGGAGAGTTTTTCGCCGGGATTGACGAGAGTCGAAAAGGTTTCGGTAAATTTGCCGTTGACGAGTTTTACCGCGCCGATTTCGGTTATGTTGCAAATGCGCGTATCCGTTCCCGTGGTTTCGAAGTCGTAAACGACAAACGTTTTCCCGACAAGATACGGCAGCACTTCCTCTACAGTGTTGACGTCGAAAAGATTGGATTGCCTTTCCTGAATATAAGGTTCCGGGAATATCGTCGTATAATGCTCGGGAACTTCGCGCAATATTTCGTTTTTAACGAAATTTTCCGGGAGAGTACATTTCGAAATCGCTCTGACAAAAACGGAAAGCGATTTTTCTCCTCTGAATTCCCGCTCGTTCAACTGTCCGCGCACGACCACGGCGTCGCCATCGTGCAGTTCTTTTGCTTTTTCCGGAAGTACCGACTTATTGGTAAACACAAGACAAGTCATGCTTCCTGTGTAATCGACCAGATTGAATTTGTAGAAAGTTTTGCTTCCGTCCGCTTTCTGTAGTTCCTTAAAGTCGTTTACCGTTCCGCACAAAACGACAACAGATTCGGTAAGCGAACCGTTACAGTCCTCTATGTACATTGCAGGTTCGTCGATTTTTTTACCGATAAACTCGGTTACATTCTGCGGAATTATCGTTCGTCCGCCTTCCATCGACATGTAATATTTCGGAGAATCGTCCGAGTACGTCGAAAAGCCGTTCCCGTCTGATTTATGCTGCGTTTCGGCAAAAATTACGTCGATTTTTTCGGTAAAATACGCATCGAGAAAGCTCTCGACTTCTTCTTTGATTTTTCTCTCGCGACAATACGAGCAAGCGTCGCTTTCGAGTGGCAGATTCAATTTGACTTTCTGTCCGTCTCTTTCGAAAGATATTTCCGACGAAGCGATAAAAGGCGCTACCGACGGGTAAGACTTAAAAAATTCGCCGAGAACTTGTTTGCAATACTCGAGATCGAAGCAAGCCGCTTTCATATCTATTTCGAGATTGGCTGGCGTTGCGATAACTTTTTTTATCGCAGACTCGATTTCCGCTTTAGATTTTTCGACTTCTTCGCGCTTTTCCATAGGATAAATAAGGCTCAATTTCACGGTTTGAGTCTTGATGAAGAAATCCACGCGCGTAAGTTTTATGTATTCGAACTTATCGCCCGTCAGACTATTGAATTTTTTGGAAAAAACGCTTTGCATGATTATTTTTTGAATTCTTTTACCTTCTTATCTATTTTTGCCTTCAATTCCGGTATTACGTCATCGAGAGAAATCGTTTTTACTATCTCTCCCCTTTCAAACAGAACAGCCTTATCTCCGCCGCCCGCTACGCCGAAATCACAATCTTTCGCTTCGCCGGGACCGTTGACTACGCAACCCATAATCGCTATTTTCATCGGAACGGTTATATCTTTGACATAGTCCTGCATTTCTTTAACGGTGCCTATAAGGTCGTATTTACAGCGCGAACACGTCGGGCACGAAACTATTTCGCAATAATTTTTATCCTTACCGACCGCGCGTAAAATCTTCTTTGCCGCATAAACTTCTTCGACGGGATTATCGGACAGCGAAACCCTGATCGTGTCGCCTATACCGTCAAGAAGAAGGCTGCCTATTCCGATTGCCGACTTTAAAACCGCGCTTTCTCCTCCTCCGCTTTCGGTAATGCCGACGTGCAACGGATAGTCGGTTGTCACGCTAAGCAGTCGGTACGCCTGCACGCACAGATCGACCGAACTGGCTTTCACGGAAATAACTATATCATCAAAGCCGCATTTTTCCAAAAGCGCAACGTGTTGCATCGCACTTTCAACGAGCGCACGCGGCGAATTTCCGTATTTTTTATATATATCTTTATCGAGCGAACCGAAATTTACTCCTACTCGAATCGGAACGTGAGCCGATTTGCAGGCATCGACGACCGCTTTAACTTTTTCGTTATCTCCGATATTTCCCGGATTGATACGAATTTTCGAAAAACCGATTTCTGCGCACTTAATCGCCAATCTGTAATCGAACTGAATATCGGCAACGAGCGGAACGCCGACATGCTCTACAAGTTTTTTACAGCAAGCAACATCGCGATCGTTAGAGACTGCAAGTCGCACTATATCGCAACCGGCAGACTGCAGTTGAGTTATCTGCGCAAGAGTGCTGTCGTAATCCGACGTATCGGTATTGGTCATTGATTGCACCGATATGCGATTGCCGCCGCCTATCAAAATATTTCCTACTTTAACCGTTTTCGTCATAATAATCTAAAATAAATGCAATATTTCTACAAGCACGCAAAAGCCCATCAAAAAAACAAATCCCGCGGCGTGAATATACGCTTCCACTTTTCTACTTATAGGTTTACCTCTTATCCATTCAATAACCGCGAACACGACTTTCGAGCCGTCCAGTGCCGGAATAGGCAACACATTGAAAATCGCAAGGTTTGCGGAAATCATCGGGAGCAGCACGAATATATTGAGCCAACTCATTTTTGCGGCGTCCGCCATAAATTTAATGGTCGTGACAGGTCCCGTTACCGTTCTGAGCGATAATCTGCCCGTTAAAAGTTGACCGAACGTTCCGAGAATCAACCACGACAATTTAAGCGTATACGGTACGCACATTGCAAGCGCTTTCCATCCGTTCATCGGTTTGGATTTTGCCATGGTAACTATGCCCAAGCCTTCATATTCGGTTTTGCTGCCTTTATCGTATACAGATCCCTTTTTAACGACCACGTCCAAAGTTTCTCCGTCACGAATAACGGTAAGTATAAAACTGTCGCCGTTTTTTGCTGCAATCCTGTCCGAAAAAGAATGCATAACATCGAAATACTGACCGTCCACGGCAACGATTTCATCGCCGACAAGTAACGCTTCGTTAATATCGACTCCGTCTTTTGTAAGATTCTTTTGCTGAACGGTAACGCTCGAAGTTCCGCCGACGCAGAGAAAAATAAACGCGAATATTATACCCGAAACAAAATTAAAAGTCGCTCCGGCAAGCAACACGAGAATTCGCTTCCACGGAGGTTGATCGTTAAAACTTTTAAGTTGCACGCAATTTTCCGAAGCCGTCTCAGCGTTTGCAGAAGAATTATCGTTTTCTTTGCCAATATCGGATTTCTCACCGTTATCGGCGTCATTTTTATCGTTATCGTTAAATATGTCCGTTTGCGATTTATCCTTATTCTCGCCTTCTTTATCGGACTTCGGTGCGGTTTCCTCAACAGAATCTTCGCCCTCAAACGCGCAAAATCCTCCGAGAGGCAAAAGACGCAGCGAAAACACCTCGCCTGTCTTT
>CAKQDN010000057.1 GCA_934229275.1 uncultured Clostridia bacterium
AGCCGTCGTTGAAACGCAAGCCCACGTCGTAGGAACTGCCGCCGTTCCACAACCGAAAACGCGTAAATTCGTCGAGAACGGTTTCGCGGTCGCCGCGCTTGGTGCGGTCGCCGAATATCTCGAAATGCACGGGTTCCTGCTTTTTGCCGTTTTCGTCCTTATTGAAATTGAGGTGCAGAGTGCGCTGCGGACGTCCGCGCGACCAGCCTCCGCCCACCTTTACCTGCGTGTTGACCGCGAACGAATAGCCGTACTCGTCGAAAAATTCGAGGTTTGCGCGAGCCGAATAGTCCTGCTGCGCGTTGGTTCCCGGGACGTAAACGTTGTTGTATACGGAAGTTCCCCGTCCGCCGCCGATTCCGTCGAACCACTTCTCCGCCGGCATTGAAAGCGAAATTATCGGAACGGTTTCCACGCCGTTCGCGTCGAACAGAATATACGACGTTATCGCGCGCGACAAAACTTCGCCGTCTTTAACCACGGCAAGATTGTAAACGTACGCTTTGTCGATAAGCGGATAGTTGCCGCCGTACTGAATCTCGTTTATATATCTTCCCGAACGGTTCTTGGCATCCCCCGCCCAGTTAAGATCGCCGTCCACCTGCTGCATGAGCGTGTAGTCGGACAGTCTGCCGGCAGTTCTCGTAATCTGCTTGGGTCCCGTCCATTTGCGAGTGTTTGCCGCACCTTCTTCGGCAGGCGAGCAGTCGGTCGTGTAATAAACTTTCGCGTTTTTGACCGACGTTATGAAATCGACGGTCTGCACGCCTTTATATCTGCCTGCTTTCAGCGCGGCGTACAGCCCTTCGGCGATCTCGACGTAGCCTTCGGGAATCTCCGGGGCTTTCGCTTCGACAACTACGGTTATGTCCGCGTACACGCTCCTGTCGCTTTTAAGATAGCAGCGAACGGTTGCCGTACCGCCCGAATAGCCGGTTACGATGCCGAACTGCACTCTCGCGCAGTCCGCTCCGCTTAAAACGGAGTATGTGAATTCCGCACCGGGAAGAGCCGGCACGACCCGAGGCATCAACGCTTCGTGTTCGCCCTCTCCGAGCGTTATAGTCTGCTTTTCGAACACTATTTTGTAAGCGACCAGCACTTCAACGGTGAAAGTCGCTTTCGCCGCGCTGCCTTCGAGAGCCGCTTCGACAGTCGCTTTGCCCGGCGCGAGCGCGGTTATCGTTCCGTTTTCTATTTTTATAAATTCGCTCCCCTCGATTATCTCGTAGCGGAACTTCTTTTCGCCCTCGAAATTCTCGACCACGGGCTTGATCTCCGCCGTTTTCCCCTCTTTGAGCGACATGTTTTCAATCGTTATTTTGCTTAAATCGGGCTTTTTCGTAATCGTGACGTTAAACGTTGCCGAATATTCGGTTCCGACCAACGTGCATAAAACGCTCGTTTTGCCTTCTTTGAGCGCGGTAAGCGTGCTTCCCTCGACGGAAACGACGGTATTGTCATGCGCTTCGAACGTAAAAGCCGCGCCCCCGTCGTAATTCTCGACCGAAACGACTATCTCTTTGCTTTCCCCTTCGGTAAGCGTCATGTCCGAAACGGTTATTTTTACCGTCTTTTCGTCACCGCGAACGACCGTAACGTTAAACGTTGCCGTGTACTCGGTTCCGACCAGCGTGCATAAAACGCTCGTTTTGCCCTCTTTGAGCGCGGTAAGCGTGCTTCCATCGACGGAAACGACGGTATTATCCTGCGCTTCGAACGCAAAAGCCGCGTCCCCGTCGTAATTCTCGACCGAAACGTTAATCTCTTTGCTCTCACCTTCGGTAAGCGTCATGTCCGCAATCGTCAATCCGACTTTCCCGACGTCGTTACCGCCGGAACTATCCGGTTTGCACGCCGCGAACGTCAGAATCGACAGTGCGCAAAGCACGGCAAGTGCCGCTACCGCAGTTTTTCTTCTCATCTTTTTCTCCTTGTCCGGGATCGGTTCCCAGTCGTCGTATTTATATTCCGCGCGGCGACCGTTCGTCACGCGATTTTATTTGCGATTTTAAGAAATTCCCCGCCGAAAGCAATTCTTTTCTTCGCCCTCAAACGTTTTGCGACAAAATCCCGCAAAATCTTACGTTTTGCGACATAATTCGATGTTTTCTTCCGAATTGCGGCGTCTTCGACAAAATCCTACAAAATCCTACGTTTTTCCTCTTTTTATGACGCCACCGAACGTTTTCGGTTATGACGCACCGAACGTTTTCGGATATTTTTCGACATATTCCGACATTATTCGACGAAATTCGGCGGTTTTCGGATATTTTCGGACGATTTTCCTCGTTTTCAGACGAGATAAATGCTTGTCAGAATTTTTTGCTCGCCGAGTTTATTAAGTCTTCCGAGTTTGTCGGGCGAGTCGGCGGAGCGTACGAGTTCGACGGATTGTTCGGTTTCCGGCGTGAGCGCGTCCGGGTCTTCCCCGAAGCGAACGATATCTGCGCGCGGAATTGCCTCCGCTATTTTTTTAGCGGTGTATTTTTGGTTTGCGGCAACGAAAAATTCGCCGTCAAAGCCACAAAACGCTCCCGATAGCGCGGAAAGCGACGTGTTTTCGCCGCTTATTCGTATGTACGGAGTGATCCCTGCCGACGAGCAGAGATTAAGCACTTCGCTAAGAAGCGGCAAGCGCGTGTTTTTATAAAAGTCGTTGAACGCGGCTCCGACGTCCGCGGTTTTCAGCGTTTCGTAGTCGGTTTGTTCCGGCAGAACGCTTTCGCCGTCCGCAAGCGCGATCGGGAGATTTTTGCCACAGACGAGCGCTCCGTCCGCCGTCGTCGTTACGTCGGTTGCAATCGCATTGAACCCGGCTTTTTGCGCCGCGAGAAACGCGGGCATGGTGTTTTCGGGAGCAAGCGCGCTCATTCCGCCGTCGGCAATCGCCTTTTCGCACGGAGCCGCGCCCACGCTGTCCACGGTAAGCGCAAAAAACGCGACGCTCGCGCCGCCCGAAAGCGTGACGGTAAGATACGCTTCGTCCGCGCCGAACGGCACGAAAAAGTACGCCTTGTTCTCGGTGTAGTTGTCCTTATCCACCGCATATCCGCCGCACTCTCTGCCCAGTCGCTCGCCGCGACGGTAGTATTCCGTGTTTATCACCGCGTTCGCAGGCTCTCCGCCCAAAGTTTTTGCCATCCATTCCGCGCAAAGTACGCTGAACGGCTTGAAATTGACAGGAAAACGCACCGTTCCCCCACCGAACATTCTCGCGGTGAACGTCGTTTTTCCGCGCTCCCAATCCGCTTTTACTTCGGTTACGTCGAGTTTTTCGACGCTCGATTTGCGCAATAAATTCATTCGCGTCAGCCTCCGTCGCTTCATACGCGGCGATTGTTTTTCGCCTGTTCGTTTCGCCTTTTCGCATATTATATCACAATTTTGCGCAAAAATCAATACCGCCCCTACTTTTTTGGTAAAAAAGTAGGCAAAAAACTTTTGTGTTAATGGAGAATTTTGTAGACGCACTTTCGACTTCTTATTGTTGGCAAATGCTCCCCTTTGCCTGTCCTCTTGTTTTTTTTGTAAAAAGTAAGCAAAAAAACTTTTGTGTTAATGGAGAATTTTGTAGACGCACTTTCGACTTCTTATTGTTGGCAAATGCTCCCCTTTGCCTGTTCACTTGCTTTTTTGGTAAAAAAGTAGGCAAAAAACTTTTGTGTTAATGGGGAATTTTGTAGACGTACTTTCGACTTCTTATTGTAGGGGAGGGGTCTCCCCTCCCGCAAACTTTAAAATCGACCTTTTAAAGCCTCCTTTGCTTTGCAAGGGAGGTGGATTCGAGCGGCAGCGAGAAGACGGTGGGATTTTTATCGTTAATGCAATGTATCGGCGTATGTAAAAAACAAACAATATTTTATTCGGGAGGGTGAAGTCCGGGTCGCAATTATAAATTGCTTCCCGCTTTGGCTACGAATAGTCCACCGGACTATTCGC
>CAKQDN010000058.1 GCA_934229275.1 uncultured Clostridia bacterium
CCGGTAAGTCACGCATACCTTTCATGAGTTCTGTAAACTTACCGCTCTTGCCCAAAAGAGCAACTCGCAAATCGTTTAATGTTTTTTTATCGACAGAAACGGAGATTTGCTTTTCCGCATCTTCTACAATTAATTTGATTTTATTATCTTCCATATGTCCTCCGAAAAAATAAAAATCCCGACGAAAAAAATCGTCAGGACGAAAAACCGTGGTACCACCTGAATTTATCTGTTTTCAAACAGACCTCTTTAATTCCTTAACGCGGAAAACGTCGCGACTTACTGCATAACTTTCAGCTGCGAGGCTCAACGGTGAATATCTTATTTTGCCGTGCGTTCTTTCAGCCGAGGAACGCTCTCTGTCGTTTGGCAAATTTCTTGTGCCGTTTCACTGCCTTTAACTAAATTATAACACAGTTTTTGATAAAAATCAACCGTTTATCGCGAAAAAATTTTAGTTCAGGCAACTAAATCGTAAGTTTTATCTATGCACGCTATGTCCGGCACTCTTCCGGCTATTATACAGTCGGTTAAAAGCACATCGACATCCACCGTTTGTTTTTCGGGTTTACCGGGAATCAGTAAAACTATTTCCGTCTGAATTTTAAGCATGACTTTACAGTGAACGTTGTTGATTCCGACATTTTCGGTTTTAACGTCGTATTTATAACATGCCGTGCTTATAGGTGCAACCGAAATTTTAATTTCGGGACCGAGAGAACTTAATAGTACTATGCCAGACATAGTACCTAAATTTACGGAAATGGCTTCATTTTTCGCTAAATTTAATTGATTTTGAGTATTTTGGCAAATCGATTGTGCTAATCGATTAACTATTTCGGCGTTGATTTCAAGACCGTTTCCGTTGTCGTTCTCCACGATTTTTACTATATTTTTATCGTTTGAAAAGTCGTTTATTTTGCCGAATTGTTCAGACGCGCACGATATTACAGTTTCACGCACTTTAAGTTTTGCTCTTACTCTGCTTTCTTCAAGAATAATCGGAACGACGCTTTTAAAATAAAACACGGCGATAGCAGAAATGACTGCCGTTATCCACAGCAGAAATTTCGGTATGCGTCTGTTTTTCTTTTTCACACAATATTATATGCGAAACAATTCATTTATTTGCCGTTATTTTGTTTTCGGGTAAAAGACGAGAGTCGCGATATAACTTGCGACAACCGCAACGCCTATCCCGTATGCAGTCTGTATGAGTCCGCCGGCAAAAGCGCCGAATACTCCGCCCACTCTTGCTGCTTCTATCGATCCTTTTGCAAGCGCTGCGCCAAATCCCACAATCGGCACGCTTATTCCGGCTTGCGCAAAACTAAATATCTTATCGTACAATCCGACTCCTTCGAGCACGATTCCGGAAATTAGAAATATTACGAGAATTCTTGCCGGCGTAAGTTTTGTTTTGATTATCAATATTTGCGCCAGCATGCACACGAATCCGCCGACGCCGAACACGATAGCATATGTTGTCAGAATTTTTAAAATATTTTCCATGATTATCTCCTTTCAAACAGCACTCCGTGACTAATGCACGGAATTGTTTCGCCCTGATAGCAACTTTGCGTACTCATTAGTGCTCCCGTTGCGAAATAAGCGACCTTATTATATTCGCCCTGTTCCATTTTTTCCAGGATGAACGAATTTATCGCCGATGCGCTGCACCCTGCTCCGCTGGCGCCCTGATAGCAATTCTGATCGACATAATAGAGTAGCGAACCGCAGTCAATATAATTTCTTCCGAGCGGCATTCCGTATTCTCGCATAAGCGTTCTGAGAAGGTCCGAACCGAGTTTTCCGAGATCTCCGGTGACTATAAGATCGTAATCTTTCGGCGTTGTCTGCGTATCGTGTAAAAACGCTTTAAGCGTGTCAAACGCAGCCGGAGCCATCGCCGCACCCATATTGTTGAGGTCGTTTAAACCGTAATCGATGACCTTGCCGTAAATTGCTTTCGTTATGACGATATTCGAAGGATATTTAGCGGATAAAAGCGTGCAACCTGCCGCCGTTGCCGTCCACTGCGAATACGGCGGACGCTGACATCCGTATTCGAGAGGATAGCGGTATTGTCTTTCGGCGGTTGCAAAATGACTTGCCGTGCAGCAAGCGACTGTATCGAAGTATCCTGCGTTTATCATTCCCGACGCGATCGCAATGCTTTCGCTCAACGTCGAACAAGCACTGTATACTCCTAAAAACGGCACGTCGAGATCTCTGCAAACATACGAAGACGTCGTAATCTGATTGAGAAGATCTCCGGAAATCACGAGATCAAGATCTTTCGACTTACCGGGAAGAGCATCGGTTGCAAGAGTCAAGGCTTGCTGCAACATGTCGATTTCGGCTTTTTCAAACGTTTTTTCGCCGTTTTTATCGTCCGATTTTACAACGTGAAAATACTTTCCTATCGGACCTTTACCCTCTTTTTCCCCTACAACTGCGGCTCTTCCCACGACGTACGGAGGATTATCGAAAGATACGGTCTGACATTTTTCTTTTTGCCGAGCCGGCTTTTTTTCATTGTGCTCTTCGACTATTATATTGCTTCCTGCGCCTTTCAGAATTGTTCTCATATATGAAATTGTTTGCTATTTACATTATTGTATCCGCAATACGGAAAAATCGGCACAACGAATTGCTCGAAGCGCCGATTTTATCTTTAAAATGTTTAGTTAATCGATTTTTTACGGAAAACCGTTTATTGTAAAAAGACAATTCTTTTCGCATTATTCTTTCTCTGGAATATCGACTATTTGCACGCGGTTGCCATGCTCGGAGATTATATCGAGCAGATCAGGCGTTTTCAGCCACAACGTTGCCGTATTGTCGTTCGGATGAACGCCGATAATCGCTTCCCCGCCAAGCAGTTGTTTATCGATATAAAACGCTACTTTTGTTTCCGTATCGTTAAGAAGTCCCAGCGGACCTACCGATCCGGGAGTTAACGAAAGGTAACGTTCGAGTTCTTCCGCCGATGCGAAACTCAACCGAGGAAGTCCGTTGTCTTTTCGAAAAGCATTCAGATCGACGCGCTTATCGCCTTTTATCGTTATCAGATAAAAACATTTGGCGTTTTGATCTCGCACGAACAGATTTTTTGCGTCGCAGTCAGGATACGGAAGTTTGATCGCCTGAAGTTCTTGCATCGTAAAAACCGAGCCGTGTTCGGTTATTTCGTGCCAAATACCTTTATCTTTCAGCATTTCATATGTTTTCGTTTTATCGAACATGCGTTTTGTTCCTCGTATGAATTAGCATAATTATAGTCATTTTTTACAGAAAAATCAAATAAATTCGTGCGCTTTTAATTCTTACATAAATGCCGAAATTTTCGTATCCGAATCCATTGGCGTAATACTTGGACGATGCTCAACGCAAAGACTTCTTTTCTTTATTGCGATAAAAAGCAAAACAACCGAAAAATTATCTTCACTCTATAACGTAGTAACAGCAACAGTGTGCGCATTGTTTGATTTAGGCATAAAGAAAACGTCTTCCCAAAAGAAAGACGTCCTCTGGTGGACAGGGGTGGATTCGAACCACCGAAAGCGGTGCTGGCAGATTTACAGTCTGCTCCCTTTGGCCACTCGGGAACCTGTCCATAAAAATAAACCGAATAATCGGTTTTTAATTTGTCTTGTGATCGATGTGGAGCTGGAGATGGGACTTGAACCCGCAACCTGCTGATTACAAATCAGCTGCTCTACCGATTGAGCTACTCCAGCAGATTGGTGCCTCGAGGCGGAATCGAACCACCGACACGGAGATTTTCAGTCTCCTGCTCTACCGACTGAGCTATCGAGGCTAATATTACTGCTGAATAATGGCGACCTGGAT
>CAKQDN010000059.1 GCA_934229275.1 uncultured Clostridia bacterium
ACATAACAATACTCATATGAGGCATTGTTTTTCGATGCAATCAAACGAAGATCTTCAGGAACAGGCATCTCGAAATTACCGCCTACTTCTTCGTCTCCGGCAAGAACAATAGCACCTTTTGTAAAAGCTATTTTTCCGTTAAGAATCGTTTTTCTAACGGGAACACTTCCTTTAATTCTTATTACATCGCCGCTTTTAACTTCTTTTTTGTATAAAGCCTCAACGCCATCGCCACTTGTTTCGGCTCCGTTATAATAGATACGCACGTTCTCAAGCCATGAAGGTATTTGCAAATTGAGAATTATTCCGTTATCTGCCGTTTTCTTCACTTTGATTTCGCACGAACCGTTTTTGTTCAGATCTCCGCAAATTTCCAAAAGGACATTTTCTTTTGAAAAACGAGAACGCCTGAAATTAGTTATTAAAATACCGTTTTGTGAAGAAAGTATGCCGTACTTATTCATTATCACAATACCGGCAGCGCCGATGCAGTTACAGCAGCCGTAATAATACCCGGGCTTATAATCGACGTGACCGCCTATTTTCTTTCCTCTGCGATCGTAGTAAAGAGGACTATAACTATCGAAAACGTATTTAACTCCGTTGTTTAAGTTTTCGGTTTGATTTTCGCACAGTTTTAAATCGTTCAGATTGAAGTTTACAGAGCCGAGCAGTGCATTATAACCGGATTTTTCAATCATAGCGGCATATTTTCCGTCTCCGGTCAGTTTAATCAGTTTGTAGCATAATTTCATCCAAGTAACCGTAACGCACGTTTCCTGCATAATAAAATCTTTTGCGGGTTCTGTTTGCGTCACTGCGGAATGGTCAAACAGTTCGTGCGTACAGCCGCAGCAACCGATTATCGTTACATCGGATTCGGCAACCATATCCACGAAGTTTTTCGCCGCAACGAAATACTTTTCTCCGCCTTTCAATCGATAATATTCCAAAAGTCCCTCAAAACAGGACATCATTTCATACGCTTTTTTGTACGGAAACCGGTACGGATACATCGTTTTCTCATAACATGCGTCTATCAGATTCAACCCTTTGCAAAATCCTTTTGAAATGATGTACTCTGCAAAATCAAGGTATTTTTGCTCGTTTGTAAGTTTATACAGACGCACAAACGGCTCGAGAATCGAACATGAATTAAGTCCGCCCCACCACTCGGTCGTATCGAAAATATCGATTTTATCGGGTGCATCGCCTATTTTCGAAATAATATAATCGGCTTGCTTTTTCAGACATTCGATTATTATATCGACAAAACCGTTGTCCTTGCACACGTCGATATAGTATTCCATTCCCAACATGACATATTTACGGCACCACATGTCCCAGCCGTTAAATTCTCCGTCTATTTTATACGAAGAAATTCTTCCGAATTTATCCTGCGTAGAAATCATATCGTATACGCTTGCCGTAATAACCCGATAAAGCGCATACGAACCGGTGCAAGCGTAAGTCATACACGCTCCGCGCATCATCTTACCCCAGTACTCTCCGCGCCAGAAATTATCCTTACTGTCGGGGCAACGGCGAAATACGTCAACAAAATCGCTCCACAGCGCCATATCCATAAGTTGATTTTTCTCTACGAACTCCAGTGCTCTGCGTTCCTTGCCGTACAGACGATAACTTTTGAATTCCGTTTCGTTAAGTTTGTTTGCGGTTATATCAATTGAACGAATCATCTTTTTCTCCTATAAAAATGCCCTGCGACGCTTAAGTGCCACAGGGCGAAGTTTTTATTTTGCGTATTCGGTACTGCGAAGTTCGCGAACAACGTTGACTTTAATTTGTCCTGGGTATTCCATCTCGCTTTCGATTTGTTTTGCAACTTCCTTAGCGAGGAACACGGTTCCGGCGTCGTCGACAACTTCGGGCTTGACGATAATTCTGATTTCTCTGCCGGCCTGAATCGCATACGACTTTTCGACGCCTTTATACCCGTTAGCAATGCTTTCGAGTTTTTCAAGACGTTTAACGTAATTCTCGATTGACTCTCTTCTTGCTCCGGGACGGCTTCCGCTGATAGCGTCTGCACACTGAACGATAATCGCTTCCAAAGAATTAGGCTCGATGTCGTTGTGATGAGCGGCAATACAATGAATAACTTCTTTGCTTTCCTTGTATTTTTTCGCAAGATCCGCGCCGATAGTGACGTGAGTACCTTCCACTTCGTGATCAACCGCCTTACCGATATCGTGCAGCAGTCCGGCGCGTTTTGCAAGCGTTACGTCTGCGCCGAGTTCGGACGCCATAACGCCGGCAAGGAAAGAAACTTCCAAAGAGTGCTTCAAAACGTTCTGACCGTAACTCGTACGGAATTTCAGTCGTCCGAGCAATTTTACAAGGTCGGGGTGAATACCGTAAACGCCGGCTTCGAAAGTGGCGTTCTCGCCCGCTTCCTTGATCTGCGCTTCGATTTCGCGTTTCGCCTTTTCGACCGTTTCTTCGATTCTGCCGGGATGAATTCGTCCGTCGGAAAGCAGTTTTTCGAGCGCAACACGAGCGATTTCTCTTCTGACAGGATCGAATCCGGACAGCACGACTGCCTCGGGCGTATCGTCGATTATAAGATCGATACCGGTAGCGTTTTCGAGAGCGCGAATGTTCCTGCCCTCTCTTCCGATGATTCTGCCCTTCATTTCGTCGTTTGGCAGATTGACGACGGAAACCGTGATTTCGGAAGCGTGATCGACCGCACAGCGCTGAACTGCGAGAGCGACGATTTCACGCGATTTTTTATCGGCGTCTTCCTTCGCCTGAGCCTCGATGTTACGAACCATTTTTACGGCGTCGCGCTTTGCTTCTTCCTCGAGATTGTCCATAAGTTGAGTTTTGGCTTCGTCACGAGTCATCTGAGCAACTTTTTCGAGTGCGGCAATCATGTTTTCATGAGCCTTATCGACTTCCGCTTGTTTTGCGGCGATATTATGCTCTCTGCCGGCAAGTTCCTGTTTGAACTGTTCGACGTTTTCCAACTTTTTATCAAGTTGATTTTCTTTTTTGTCTAACGATTCTTCCTTCTGTTGGATTCGCATTTCAGAACGCTGCAATTCGGCACGACGATCGCGGATTTCTTTATCGAGATCTGCTTTTTCGCGCTGAATTTCTTCTTTTGCCTCCAGTACCGCTTCTTTACGCAGCGATTTTGCCTCGGCAATGGCTTCCTGAATTTTTTTGTTTTTCTCTTGTTCGGCTGCTTTCAGCGTTTTCTTGTACGACAATGCGTACACCCAAATACCGAACGCTGCGCCAAATATAAGCGCGCCGACCAAAAAACCTATCCACAAACCGGTGGATACGCCCAACAATACGGAGGAAGACATAGACGTCGTTAAATTTAACATACTTATCC
>CAKQDN010000060.1 GCA_934229275.1 uncultured Clostridia bacterium
GTGTAAAATATACGGGTAAACTTAAAGGATATAACGGGTTATACGGTATACCGTGGCAAGGCGGAACTACGGGCGTTTATATAAACAAAAACGTTCTGGCAAAGTTCGGATATACTCTTGATAATATTTTAACGACCGACGATTTTATCGACGTAATCCGCAAAATGGCGCCCGAGCCCACCGAAGAAAACCTTACAAACAATTCTCTGATGTTCCCCGTTTCCTGGAGCGGGAAAATAGCGCCCGGATACTGGCAATACTTGTTCGACGCTTTGCTGTGCCAGTACGAAGGTTTAGAGTCTTATAACAACTTTTATGGTTTTATACCCGATGAAGGAGACGTTGTTTCAAACGGCTATTCCGTTTATGAGAAAAAAGGCATACTCGAATCGCTTAAAGTTTTAGACGCGTTGCTCGATAAAGACCTGGCTGCGCCCGGCACAACCAGCAGAGACCATATTCAGATGCAAGCTGCCGTTGCAACGGGAAAAGCGTTTATGTGCGTAACCGGCGACTGGATTTATAAAGAATTAGAAGCGGATTACAGCAGCAAAATGAGTAACGTTATTGCAATAAAAACGCCCGTTATTTCCGCTCTCGGCGTAAAACTCGGGTTGTGCGGGAAGACTCATAATACCGACGACAATTGCGCGGCTTGCAACGAAAAACTTCGCAATATTGTTAAAGCAGTTGACTCGGGTACGGATTCCGACGCAAAAATTGCAAGCGACGTAGGCGGCGGCGCGACCGAAGAAAAGGTTGCGAGAATCCGTGAAGCGCGCGGTTATTACGATGGCGGTTATTATTCAACCGTTGCTATGATTCCTGCCTTTTCGGACGCGGTAAAAGGCGCAAAACTCTTTTTACGCTTTATGTATTCTGACGAATGTATGAAGTTGTACAGAGCAAAAACCTACGTCGATTTGCCTGCAAGATATATCGAAGAGCCTGAAAAAGACAGCAGAGATTTTGTACAGGCTATTTATGACAGGGTGTTTGGTGGTAACGGCAAACCGTTTACCTATTATAATCTGTCGCCGATAAGAAGAGTTGCAGGAGTCAGAAACTTCCCGAACGAAGGCTCTACGGGTGCCGTCGTTAACGGTCTTACCTATTCTCATTCGCACGCATCCAAGGGTCAATACTCTCCAGCGGAAATATATCAGAACAATATTACGTTTGTTAAAGCAAGCTGGGGCGATTATTTGAGGGAAGCGGGATTAGACGCCGAATAGAGGATTAAATTATGTTGAAGTTGTCAAAAAAGCAGAAAGATTGTATTTTCGTATGGTCTTTATTGATTTTTCCTATAGTACAGTGGCTGATTTTCTGGCTGTATCTTAATGCGTCCTCGATTACGTTAGCGTTCAGGGATTCCGTTACGGATGAGTTTACGTTATACAATTTTGAAAAGTTTTTTAAAGCTTGGCGCGACGGCTGGGCGGGAAATAAAGGATTAAAGATTGCTTTTATCAACACGCTTATCGATATTCTTATTTCAAACTTCTGGTGTATGCCGCTGAATATATTTTTCGGATACGTGTTTTTTAAGAAATTTTATCTGGAAAGTTTCTTTCGCGTTATTTTCTATCTGCCCGTCATTTTCGGAGAAATAGCAATAACGATAATGCAAGGGTATATAATGGACGCAACCGGACCTATAGTGAGTTTTTGTACTTCGGTCGGGATAAAGTTGCCGTTTGAAGTATTGCAATCAGGGTTTTACGGAAATTTTTTAACAGCCAGACCGACGTTCTTTATAACGCGTATGATAGCTGTTTCGGGTTCAAGCACTTTGCTGTTATGTACGTCGCTTAATCGTATTCCGCGAGATATTTTCGATAGCGGCAAGATAGACGGATTCGGGTTTTTCAGAGAGTTCTTGTTTATAGCGTTTCCTCTTATCTGGTCTACCGTCGGAATAATGTGGGTAATGCAGTTCGTCGGCGGGTGGCTCACTTATAACAGGGTAATGTTGTTGACCGGCGGCGCGTATAATACGGGCAACTTAGGATATTATCTGATGGCTAATACCTTAAATGCGGTTCAGTCTAACGGTACAAACGGAACGTATAACTATCCTGCCGCAGTCGGGTTGCTATTCACTGCTATCCTTTGTCCGACGGCTATTATACTCAGGAGTTTAGCGAATAAATGGATTACTCCGGTAGAATTTTAGTAGGTGTTTTATGGAAAAAATTGTGAATTTAAAAAAAGAAACGTTAAAAGAACGGATAAAACGCCGTTGGTACAGCTTTACGAAACAAGAGAAAATCGTTTTAAGCGTTTGCAATATCTGGCTCTTAATCGGGGCACTCTGGTGTTTGATGCCGATGTGGTTTTTATTGATAAACTCAATAAAAGACGTTACCGAATATAACGTGAGCGCGGTATCGTTGCCGTCGTTTTTGTGCCTTTCGAATTTCAAATACGCCTTGTCTATTACTTTCAGAAACACCTCGTTGATAGGAATGGCAATCAACAGTTTAATATTCGTTGCAACCTTTTCGATAGGTAACATATTTGCATCTTGTATGGTTGCTTACGCCCTTACGAGATATCATTTTAAGGGCAGAAACTTTTTGAGAGTTTTTGCGCTGGTTGTACAAATGATTCCTATATACGGTTCGGGAACCGCGGCATACGAATTGCTTTATAATTTGGGAATGGTTGACAATCTTGCTTTATTATGGATTTCGGGTGCAACCGGATTTGACTATACTTATTTGTTGGCGTCGTCATATTTTATGATCGTTTCCTGGGAATATGCCGAAGCGGCGTTTATAGACGGCGCGTCGCACACCAAGGTATTGTTCAGCATAATGCTCCCCTTAGCGGGCACGACGCTTTCGGCGTTATTCGTGCTTTGCTTCATAACCTACTGGAACGACTGGAACGTAAACATCGTTTACATGCCGAGCTTCCCGATGGTAGCTTA
>CAKQDN010000061.1 GCA_934229275.1 uncultured Clostridia bacterium
TTCGCTAAATTTACCGTTTTTCGCAAAAATCGCATCAAGTTCATCCTGCGTATGCGCATTTGGGTATGCTTCTTTCAATACGTCGTCTCTGACGTATATAAACGGATAATAGTCATTTTCCCTAGAGAACATAATCGTACTGTTTCCCTCAGGCATATTTGCAACTTCTGGATCGAGAGCTTCCAATGATGCATTTGCCAACATATACGGAATACCATAAATTTTTCCATCTATCTTGCAATAATCCCAAACATAATCGGGAATTCGCTCCAAAATCGTAGGACAATAGGTTTTTATTAAATCGGTTAAATCCCAAAGATACGAAGGATCAACCGCACTAAGGCCACCGCTTCCATATACGAAATCGGGAATAGATTTTGTCGTAAGCAATTGCTTAAATTTTTCAGTAGCAACCATACCGCCGTTATCGAAAGAACTCTTGCTTACCGAAACGCCCGTCACTCGCTTAATCTCAGCCGATACCACATCTTCCGATGAGTCTTTCTTTAAATCCCCACCGGTTTGCGTAGCGCTCCACCCAACCAAATCCAATTGCGTAGAACCGCTGTACGACGATAAATCCGAAGTATCCGAAATCGATGTGTCTAACCATTCATATTTCGGATCGATCTCATCGGACGATACGTCTGTTTTGCACGAAGCAAGTGATACGGCAAATGTTGCTACGGCTGCCAATGATACAACTTGTTTAAATAATTTTGTCATATAAATCTCCTTGATTTTTTTGTTTTTTACTCTTTTACGCTTCCGATCATTACGCCTGAAACGAAATATTTTTGTAAGAACGGATATATACAGATTATCGGCAACGACGTGAAAATAATTTGCGCCGACTTCAAACATTCTGCGGATGTGCCCGTATCCAATTCTCCGATCAACAATCCCTTCTCTTTTGCGTCAGCCAGCACTTTTTCTGTTGCTCTTCCGTTATTGATCAACTTCTGTAAGTAGTACTGTAATGTATGCAGATTTTCATCCAAGACAAAGTACATTGAATCCGTCCACGTATTCCAATGGGCTACCGCTGTCCAAAGCAAGACAGTAGCTATAATCGGCATAGATAACGGCATCATTATTTTAATAATTATTGTTAATTCTCTCGCTCCGTCTAATCGCGCCGATTCGCAAAGCGACTGCGGTATACCTTTCATATACTGACACAGTATCATCGTATTATAAAAACTGAATGCGCTCGGAATTATATAAACTAAAAAAGTATTATATATTCCCAAATCCGCATATACGATGAATTGTGAGATCAGACCGCCGCTAATAAACATCGGAACCATAAAGTATACAGCAAAAAAGCCTTTGAACGGTAACGTTCTTCTATTCAAAGCATACGCCGTAAAATATTCGATCACAATCGATACCGCACAAGCCACTATCACTCTTGTAACAGATACCGTGAAAGCCTTCCACGTTCCCGTATCGTTGAAAACTACTTTAAAATGGGCTAACGTAAATTCTCGCGGATAAAACGTTAATCCGCCAAGCGCCGTGTCCGCAGGACTGTTTAACGCCGTTGCCAGTACGTTTAAAAACGGAAATATAAACGTCAGCGTCAATAACGTCAGTATTACGTAATTGCATACCGCAAATATTCTTTCACCTTTTGTCGCCTTCATTTTTCGAATCTTTATTGGTTTTACCATTGCACTTCTGTCCATCTTGTCTCCTCACCACATTGATACATCTGCTACCTTTTTGGATATAAAATTCGTCGTCAACGTCAAAAACAACGCTACCAAACCTTGGAATAAACTTAATGCAGTCGACAAACCATATTGTCCGCCGCTTAAACCGTTTCTGTATACCCACGTTGATATTACTTCGTTCCCGATTTTCCATTGATCTACCTGTAAGCCGTACACAAGTTCAAAGTTAGATCCAAGCAACGAACCGGATCTCAATATTAACAGCATCATCGTCGTAGGCAATATACTCGGCAGCGTGATATTGATTATTTGCTTGAATCTGTTTGCTCCGTCTATCGCCGCCGCTTCATACAATTCCTGGCTTACTCCCGTTATAGACGCCAAATAAATTATAGAATTCCAACCGATTGTCATCCATACATCCACTACTATGTATGTAGGTAAAAACTTTGATGAATCTCCATAGAAATTCGCTCCGTCTCCTCCAAACATTTTCGAGATTGTATCAAATAACCCGTATTTTCTCAACAAGGCATTCACGATACCGGTTATTGCCGCAAGCGATAAGAAATGCGGTAAATAACTGATTGTTTGTATTACCTTTTTATACGGCTTATTCCGTACCTCGCTTATCAGAATCGCCAACAATATCGGCGCGGGAAACTCAAACAATAACGTTAATACATTGATGTAAAACGTATTCCAGATCGTCCCCGCTATATCCGGCGTTGAAAATATCGTTCTAAAATATTCGAATCCTATCCATTTGCTTTTAAATATTATTTCCAATCCCGACGATACTCCATCCGCACGAAATTCCTCTTTAAAAGCAAGCAACAATCCGAACATCGGCAAATACGCCATTAGAAATGTTACCAAAAACGCAGGTAACATTATCAACAAAAACGGGGCTTCGCTCTTCCAATTCCGATTTTCTATTTTTTTCATTTTTTTAGTCGTTTCCATCTTTTACCCCTCAATTTTCAATTTTTATATAGTTAAGACTATTATCGTTTAAAAATAATTTTGTGCCGCTACTTGCAATCACATCTTTAATTTTCCCATTCTCAGTCTTTATACCGACTATATCGCCGTTTTCGATTCTGATGTTTAACCCATCGAAAACAATCTCTTCGTTAATTTTCGATTGCCAGCGTGAAGTAATGCAAATCACATTTTCTCTACCA
>CAKQDN010000062.1 GCA_934229275.1 uncultured Clostridia bacterium
TTGCTGAATATTTTCGGTCCGAATCCAATCGAAAACTCGTTAATTTTAAACTTTAAAAGTTTACCCACGATATAATGTCCGAATTCGTGGATAAGTATCATGAGTAAAAGAATTAGTATGGCTATTATAATGTATAATACTGTCATTTACACCTCTGTCAATGTTCGGCAATAATGGTTTTATAGTTTTTAAGCACTTTTTCGCACACTCTGAAATGCTCGTTTTTAATGTCCTCGCATCCGCGAAGAGTTATAAAATTTTCGCTCTGCAAAACTTGCGTAACGATTTTCTGAATATCGCAAAAGCCGATTTTTCTTTCGAGGAAAAGTTTAACTGCGGCTTCGTTTGCGGCATTAAGAACACACGGCGCGCTTTTGCCGCTCTTCATACATTCGACCGCAAGCGCTGGCAAAACGAAAATATCTTCTTTCGGCGGAAAAAAAGTGAGTTGCTTGTCAAACGCAAATTCGAAACCTTTCGTTGCGATTCGTTCGGGATAGGATAGCGCAAGTTGAATAGGCAGTTCCATGGTCGGCGAGGAAAGTTGCGCCAAAGTGCTGCCGTCTATAAAACGCACCATTGAGTGAATTATCGACTGCGGATGAATTACGTATTCTATATTCGTCGTGCCGAACAAATATCTCGCTTCGATGATTTCCAGTCCTTTGTTCATCATCGTCGCGCTGTCAACCGATATTTTTTTTCCCATCGACCAGTTCGGATGAGCGACGGCTTGTTCGGGCGTAACGTTTTTTAATTCGTCGAGCGAACCGACGGAATAAAAAGGACCGCCGCTTGCCGTGAGAATTATTTTATCGATTTCGTCCGGTTTTTTGCCGTCAAGACATTGCCACACGGCGGAATGTTCGCTGTCAACGGGAAGAATGTCGGCGCCGTACTCTTTTTTCAGCGACATAACGTATTCGCCGCCGGATACGAGTACTTCCTTACTTGCGAGTGCAACCGTTTTCTTGCTTTTTATTGCAGCGACAACGCCGTCGAAAGCGTCCATTCCCGTTATTGCGGAAAGAACTATATCCGCTTCTTTAAGCGAAGCAAACCAAGCCGAAACGTCTGCACCGGCACATATAAAGGCATCGTAACCGAGAGCAAGATCTTTAACGGCATTTTTATCGTATAAACCGACGTATTGCGGATGAAACTCGTTTGCCTGCTCGGACAATTTTTGCGCGTTCCTGCCTGCAAGCAACGCCAGTACCCTGAATTTATCGGGATTACGCCGGATAACGTTCAGCGTTTGCGAGCCTATTGATCCCGTGCTGCCGAGAAGTACTACGTTTTTCATATAATTACCGCCACGACCGAAGCGTATGCGTAAATAAACATCGAAGAGATAATCAAGCCGTCGATTCTGTCCATGAATCCGCCGTGACCGGCAAGCACGTTGCCGAAGTCTTTAATTCCGCAAACACGCTTGATGTACGACGAAGTAAGGTCGCCCATTTCGCAGAAAATCGCGCTTCCCAAACCGATTAAGCACCAATTCAATATGTCAACCCACAGCGTTTCGCTTATCGGAACGATTTTAAGCAGCCCGAATCTTCCGAGCGTGCAGACTATTCCTCCGGCAATAATTCCGCCGACAAGTCCGCCTATTGCGCCGGAAATCGTTTTTTTCGGACTGATTTCGGGGCAAAACTTCGGTCCTTTCAAAAGCGAACCGACAAAATATGCCATCATATCGGCAAAAGAAGTCGAAAGAAAAGCCAAAATAATCATCCCGGAAGACAGTCCGTTCGGAAGATACGCGAGCGAGATCATCACGAACAGCGGTAACACTGGATACGCAAGCACAAAACATGTAGCAGCGCCGCCTTTAACGTCGTATTTCTTCGAAAACATCGTATAGTTAAGCACGACAACCGCGTTAAGCGCCGTCAGAACGAAAACTGCAAGCAACGACTGACTTATTCCGACGAATGAGCCGACAAGTTTATAAATAAAATATTCTGCCGCCACGAAAACGACAAACAACCAATAAACAGATTTTCCCAACTTTTCATGCAGGCAACGACTGACTTCGAATCCCGCCGCAAGCATTAAAACAAGCGAAAATACGTCAAAAACTATCGGGCTCCAATAGATGGTTCCCAATATAGTTCCGACGTACGCAACGGCTATAAAAAACCCGGTTATTACACGTTGTTTCATATTACTCCTTTCCGTATCGACGATTGCGCTCTTCATATGCGTGCAGAGCGTCATACAGGTCGGATTTTTCGAAGTCCGGCCAATATTTTTTGCAAAAATAAAACTCGGAATACGCAGACTGATACAGCAAAAAGTTACTAAGCCGCATCTCTCCGCTCGTTCTGATAACGAGATCCGGATCGGGCATTCCTGCAGTGTACAAAAGTTCGGAAAACGATTGTTCGGTTACTTTTTCGCCGCGTTCGACAGCCGCGTTCACCGCGCGAATAATCTCGCTGCGCGACCCGTAATTCATCGCGATATTAAGAGTTCCGCGAACGTTTTCATTCACAGCGGAAGTAAGACGAAAAATCGTTTGTCTTAAATCTTCCGGAAACGCGGATAAATCGCCGAGAATATTGACTTTTATTCCGTTTTTGGTCAACTGATCGAAATAGCCCGAAAAGCACAAACGGAAAAGTTTGATAAGAGAAGCAATTTCCGTTTCGGAACGTTTCCAGTTTTCCGTGGAAAAAGCGTACACCGTTATGTACGGTATTCCGAGCGAAAAAACGTTTTCGGCCATTCTTTTAAGTGCTTTGACTCCTGCCGAATGACCGGCGGCACGGCTTAAACCGCGCTCTTTCGCCCACCGACCGTTGCCGTCCATAATA
>CAKQDN010000063.1 GCA_934229275.1 uncultured Clostridia bacterium
CGGCAGCAACGATAAGCACTGCAATATCGGTGACCATTGCGCCGCGCGCTCTCATTTCGGTGAACGCTTCGTGTCCGGGTGTATCGAGGAACGTTATCTTCTCACCCTTGCACATAACCGAATACGCGCCGATATGCTGCGTAATTCCGCCGGCTTCTCCGGACGCAACGGAAGTTTTTCTGATGGCGTCCAAAAGCGAAGTCTTACCGTGATCGACATGACCCATAACCGTGATTATGGGCGGACGTTTAACGAGATCTTCTTCGTTATCGACCTCATCGAATTGCGCGGTGAGTTGTTCTTCTTTGGTTTTATCCAGTTTAAGTTCGAGTTGAACGCCGAGTTCGTTTGCGACAAGTTCCATCGTGGGGAAATCGACAACGCTGTTGATATTGGTCATAATACCCAGAATCATCAACTGTTTGATAATTTCCTGAGCGGTTTTACCGATCTTCTCGCTGAGAATTTTAACGGTAAGATTTTCGGTAGTAATAACCGCTTTTTCGATTTTTTGAGGCTGAGCGAATACCGGTTGCTGTTTAACTTTCTTATTTTTAAGTTTACGAGTGCCCATTCTTTCTTCGCCGATGTCGTCAACGACGAATCCCTGACGAATAAGCGTACGCTTGGACGGAGCCTTTTTTTCCTCGTTTTTATTGTAATCGCGTTTTTTATCGGCATGCTGACTTGCTCTTCGCGACTGCTGCGGAAGAACGGATGCCGCGGGTTCGAGTTTACCCCCCATCGGTTTCTTATGAGCAAAATCACCGGACGGCTTTCTGTCGCCGGCAAGACCTCCCGTTCTGTTAAACGGTTTTTTGTCGCCGAACGGTTTCTTATCTCCGAACGATTTTGCGCCGCGTTGTCCGGGCGTCTTGGGAGTGGGCTTAGGCATGGGCTGCGGAACATAAATGCCTTTAATATAAGTGGGGACAGCATCGAAAGTTTTGGTGCGCATTTCGACCTGAGTCGCTCCGCTTGTTTTTGCAGGCTGTTCCGTCTTGGTTTCTTTTTTCTGCTCCGATGCGGTTTTGGCGGTCTTTTCGGATACCGCGACCGAAGAAACTTGTGCGGCTTCCGTTTTTTGCTCGGATTTTTCCGTTTTTGTCTCGGTTTTTTCCGTAGTGGAAACAGATTCGGCGCGAACGGTCGACTGCTCCGTTTCGGAGCGAATTGCAAAAGTCTCCGCATCACGATTATCGGAAACGGGTTGATTGACGGGTTCGGGAAGCGGTTTTGCCTTCTTTTCGGTAGCGGAAGCCAGGCGCGCGACTTTTTCTTCGTTCAGAATGCGACGTTTTTCTTCTTTTTTGTCGTTATACGAGCCGAGAACTTTTTCGATTCTCTTCTGAAGATTTTTGTATTTTGATGAAAGTTCCGAAAAACGATCTCCTTTATTGAGTTCGTTTACTTTGACGATATCCTTTTCCACGTCGTTTTTCTTTACCTCTTTAACCAATTATTTACCCTCCGATAATAATTCGTAATCATTATTATTGTAATTATTAAGTATAGCCGAAGCCATTTGTCTGTCCGTAAGCGCGATTGCCTTGCAATTATCCCTGAAGACCAGCGACGAAAGTTCGCAAGTTTTTGTTTTCAAGATCGGAACCGACTGCAAATTATTCAGCAATCTCTTTACTCCGTTTTCGCTCAACGTTTTGCAAATCACGACAAGATATTTCTTTTTCGAATACGCAAGAATATTATCCGAACCGAAGGTTACTTTTCCTGCTTTTATCGCAAATCCGAGCAAACTTTTAACTTTATCGTTGTATTGTTGCATCAAGGCTCTCCGCAATTTCGGAATACTCTTCGCGAGTAACCTCTTTTTTAAATACTCTCGCAAGTGCTTTTTTCTGAATAAGTTTATTCCGGCAATCGTTCGAAGCACAGACGTAAGCGCCTCTGCCGGGTTCGCGAGCAAGACTATCGACAATCACCTTTCCGTCTTTCACAACAAGGCGAGTTAAACTCGATTTATCGAATCGATTGCGACAAATTACGCACATGCGCTGAAAATTTTTCTTTTCCGAATGCTTTTCGCGCATGCCTTATTCGAGATCTCCCAAATCTTCTTCGAACACGTCGTTAAACTCTTCGGATTCGTTTTCCTCCGTTTGAGGTTCGTCTTCATGCTCTTCTTCGTTTTGCATGAGCGACGAATAAGGCTTAACGTCGATCTTCCAGCCGGTAAGTTTTGCGGCAAGACGAGCGTTCTGACCGTCTTTACCGATTGCAAGACTGAGCATATCGTCCATAACGACGACTTTTGCCGCTCTTTCTTCGTCGTTGACCTGAACCATAACGACTTTCGCAGGGCTGAGCGCGCGTGCGATAAATTCCAGAATATCGGGATCCCACGGAATAATATCGATTTTTTCGCCGCCGAGTTCGGAAACGATCGCGTTTACACGCATACCTCTGTTACCGACGCAAGCGCCGACCGCGTCGATTTTTTTATCTTCGCAGTAGACCGCCATTTTGGTACGATAACCGGCTTCGCGGACGATTGCTTTAATCTGAATCAAGCCGCTTGCAATTTCGGGAACTTCGATTTCAAACAGTTTCTTGACGAATCCGGGACAAGTCCTCGAAACCATAACCTGCGGACCGCGAGGTCCTGCCTTGATTTTCTTAACGTAGACTTTGATGCTC
The DNA here is from genome assembly GCA_934229275.1 of uncultured Clostridia bacterium. Lineage (GTDB taxonomy): Bacteria > Bacillota > Clostridia > Christensenellales > Pumilibacteraceae > Neoclostridium. The sequence continues at coordinate 2,659 of CAKQDN010000063.1, forward strand.
TTTCCGGGGATATATTTGTCGTTGGGAGCCTGATCTTGCGGAAGCAGTACCGCCTCCACC
>CAKQDN010000064.1 GCA_934229275.1 uncultured Clostridia bacterium
ATCGGACGTCCATCTTATAACGTTAATGCTTTCGACGCCAAGTACGGGACCTTGAAGATAACTGAACGGCTCGCTCGCTTCGGACTCGGCACTTTCAAGATAAAGCGTTTTGCCGCTTGCGTAACCTTTGGCTTTTACCGTTATAACGTAATCGCCCGTAGACGCAACGTCGAAATATCCGTCCCCGTTCGTTATCCATTTGCCGTCGTTTACTTTTTGCAAATACGCGCGTGTATTCTCGTCGCCCTGCCAAACGAATCTTACGGCGTGCGTTTCGGAATCCGTTTCGATGACGGGTTTCGTCGGCGCACCGAGTTTAACGGCGGTAAAAGCAAATTCGCCGTTCTTTTTCTCCACCGAGCCGACGTACGCTTTTACCGTAACGGTATATTGCCCCGCTTCCTTTACTTCGCCGAGCAAGTCGAACTTGTTTTCGGTTACGGACTTGGTGGTATCGGCAATCGTAACTTTATACTCCTGCGCGTCCTTTACCGATTCCCACGAAAGAACGCCTTTCGCATTAAGCGATAAGCCCTGTAACGCTTCGGTTTCCTGACTGCCCGAATTGCCTGTTCCGTCGCAACCGACAGCGCATAACCCTATGCAAAAAACTGCCAACAACAATAAAAGAATTTTTTTCATATCGTTCCCCTTTTTATTTTTATTTTTTCATTTTATGTTAAGGTCTTTCTTTTATAAGACCTTTATTCATCAGTTCCGTCCAGAATTTATCGTTATCGTTTCTCGTCCAAAGTTGTTTCTTCGCTTCAAACGAATCGGCTGCGCGTTTTCTGTCCGCCGCCGCCTGAGAACCGAACTGCTTTTCTATCATATTCGCCTTGGCGTCCGTACAATAAGGCGTAACGGCAATCAAAGGATGATTAAAGAACACGTCGTTGTTGAACAAAATATCGTACGCCGTTTTCAAAAACGCGTCGTCCGTCTTTAAATCGCGTTTAAACTCCGAACTCTTTACCGGCAAAACGTTGCCCGCTTTCGCTTCCGCATGACGCATAATGCTTTCTTCGGAATACATAACTTCAAGGAATCTTTTAGCAATCGTCTTGTTTCTTGCCCTTACGGGAATAACCGCAGACGCCGATTCCGCTCCGGCATAATAAAAGTTTCTCGCTTTCTTAACGCACGCGAAGTCTTCTTCGCTCACGTCGTATCCTTCACCCGAACAAGAAGTCGCTCCGCCGTCTATCGCGCGAACGAGCGCGGCAAGTTCCTTATCATCGCTTATCGTCGGACATTTTTCTCTTATCGCGCTGATAACGGGAACTTTCATCATCTTGAAATCGGAATCCGTTCCGTTCGGGAATTGCAACTGCATTTCGTTGAACATCCAGGAACCGTTGTACATTATCGCCGCTTGCCCCTTTAAAAATTCGCGTTGAGCAACGATAAACTGTAACCCCGTCGAATCGGATTTTATATACCCGTTATCATACCATAATAAATCTTCGCAAACCTGCATCGCTTTAAGTCCGCCGTCTAAATAAGCAGTAGCGGGATCGAACTTATATTCGCCGTTTTCGTCTATCGCCTGACCGTGTAAAGCCGCGGTATACGCTTCTCTGCCTTCATATTGAGCAAACCAGGTGCAATAAATAAAGTTCCAGTATTCTGTTCCCGATTCACCCGAGAAGATAATCGGCTTTATAGACGATTTCAAATTGTGACATGTCGCAAGAAGCTCATCTGTCGTGACGGGTATTTCGTCGTCGTAAATGTAATCGGCGTTGTAAACCAGCCCGTAAACGCCTACATAGGACGGCAATCTGTAATAATGCCCGTTCTTTTTTAAGAAGTCGAGATAAATAGGTATAAGTTTTTCGCCAACGGTTTTGTCTTCGCCTTTGTTCTTATAAGCGTAAACGTCGTCTATCGGTTCCAAACAATCGATATAATCTTCAAGTTCCGATTCGTGCATGATTATATCGTACTTGTCCGTTTTGTCCGTTACTTCTCCCAAGATTTGCAAACGTTCCGTCGAAGGATATATCTTTATTTTTACGTCGGGATACCTTTCGTTAAACGCCTGCGCTACGTTATCGAGCCACGCCGTTCCGTAACCCGCTTCAAACAGCCTGATGTTCAACGTGCCCGACAACACGTCGTTTGCGTCGTCTACGATTTCGCCTTCGTAATGTCCGCTGCAAGCACCCGCAGAAAACAACATAGCGCAGCCGAGTACCGATGCTAAAATCTTTTTAAACTTATTCATTCTTTTCGTCTCCTGTTTATTAAGTTTATTTATAACGGAATTACCCTTTTAATCCGCCGGCATTGATGTTTGCCATCATTTTGTCGCTGAACTTTAAAAAAATCAGCAGTATGGGGATAATGGATATAAATAACCCCGCAAACAATACGGGATAGTTCCCGTTTTTTTCGACGCGCGACTGATATCTGTACAATCCCGTTGCAAGCGTAGGCATTTTAGGTAAGTACAACAACGGCGACATATAGTCGTTCCAACGCGCGATAAACTGCATAATACCGAGCGTAAGCGCAAGCGGTAAGACTTGCGGACGCATAATTCTGAAATACGTCTGATAAAAATTTGCTCCGTCTATCTGCGCCGCCTCTTTATAACTGTTTGAAATGTTGGAATAATAC
>CAKQDN010000065.1 GCA_934229275.1 uncultured Clostridia bacterium
AAGATCGGGTGTAGCACGTTTTGAATATGAACAGCCATATCCTGGCGAGTACATTATCACAGCGAGCATAAATGCTCAACCGGATCCGATTGATAATGAACTTGGATACGATATGTCGTTTGCGACGGCAACGTTCATACAAAGAGAAACAAAAGCCGAACAACGGCCGATATTAACCGAAATTTCCGACGCAATAAAACCAGGAGAGACAGTTACGTTAATGGGACATAACCTTAACGTGGATTCAGAGTTTCTGATTGCTTATGCTCCCAACCAAGGGACCCTTCCGGGCGAATACGACGAAGATAATTCGGGAGTAGAGTACAAGTATCTCAGCAATGCTGACGTGATAGTGTCAGACGCGAAAAACTCCAACGCGTTGATGTTTATAATGCCAAAGAGCGAAAAATGCGGAAAATACGATTTTTGGGTAAAAACGACGAAAGGGTGGAGTAACGGAATAACGCTGAATGCGGTAAGAGCGTTATATTTCAGCCAGGAAGCCGGTTACGAAGGACAACAAATAGAAGTTGTAGGACGGAACTTTTTTACAAGCGAATACGGAGTGGGAACGGAAGAATCTTCACTTGATTCGTTGAGAGTAAAACTCGTTAATAAGGCTGACTCAAACGTAAGTTATGTGATTCCCGTCTTAAAAGGCGTGCGATACGATAAGGAAACTTCTGTAACTGGAAATGTTGTATATCATAGCAATCCGTACAAGATCACCTTTGAGGTTCCGCAGGTAACGGTATACGGAGAATACGATATATATGTTGCGGCGGAAGGCGAAGATTTCAGAAAAACTGAAGCGATTCAAACCTTCAGCATTGTAGAAAAGAAGGCTCAGAATTGGGATCAAAACGTGTTTGGTGCATACGGCGGTTCGCACATAGGAAACGATCCGTTAGATTTGGGCGTCTACTGGGCGCAGGATTTGAATTATACGAATGTAAGGACGATTTCATCTAATAAAACGGCTGCAATGGCCGAGATGGATGAAATGGTTCAAGCAAAAATCAACGAATTGAAAGATAAGCCCGTAGTTGCCCCTTCGCAAAATCGAATACTTCTTGGTAAGGCCGCCTCGGTTACAGCCTTAGCGAATAATATTGTACAACAGACGCGCGAACTCAACAATGCTGGCGGCGGTGTCATTTATTTCCCTGAAGGCGAATACTATTTGTGCAGTTTTCAAATTGATTTTTCTACGAACAATGTATTGTTTATAGGAGCCGGGGCGGATAAAACGATTATATATTTTACTGATGCAACTCCCGGTGCCGATTACTTTATCAATATTGGAGCCACCCGTGGGTTAGATGGAAAAATTGCAAGTGGAAACAATATCGGCTGGGCGAGAGTGGCATTTGGAAGATATACAAGAGTTTCTCCTATGCCCGATAAATTCACTATAGGCGATGATGATCCAGATACGGTCATTTATATGGCGGATGCACCATTATCTCAAAAAGCTTGTGATAGAGGAACATATAATCGTTTTGTTGTAGATTGTAATTTTTCATTTAACAAGCAACAGTTGAATAGAAAGTTGTGCCGTGCCATGGCTATGCAAGTCACTGCCTATAAAAATCTAATTCTTAAAAACAACATTGTAATTGGCGGAAATTTATTGATTTGGGGCGGAGCATACAAGTATCAAACGATGAGTAACTGTTATATGGACGTAATTGCGGAGGCGGCTGTTACTATGGGTTTGGCAAAATTCTGCTTTATGGAAAATCTTTACGTTGATAACAATTACAAAGGTCATGGTATCAAAGGCGGGACTTATTGCTATATTGGAAACTGTTACGTTACAAGAACGGGTGGACGTGGCGCAGGGGCAGTAAATAACGGCGAGGCAATTTTATTTGAGTGTCCTACGGAAGCGTTCTCTGTTGGCAGCGTGCTTCAAGCGTCGGGTAGAAAATTCGTTTATGCCCGCAATTATGGTAGCGTTGTAGATGAGAATACCTTAATAAACGCAGGAGACGTATCTGCGTTAATAATTGAAGGAACGGGAACCGGACAACTTCGCAGATTGAAATTAAACATAAGCGGCACATACGGAAACGAATATGAATTAGCCGACGGAGAAAAGGATTGGGATATTATGCCTGATTCTACGAGCAAACTCACGATGTTCTGTCCGTATGTAGGAATTACGATTTACGGAACGAGTATCGTAGACTCTTTAAAACCTATTTTGCTTTATGGTGCGGCAATCGACACTGTAGTAGCTAATAATTATCTTAAAGACAGCGAAGGTATTGCTGTTTATTCACACGGGATTTTACTATCGGCAGAATTTGTACCGAGCGGAAAAGTGCGTGTCGAAAACAATTATATTACCGGAGTAAGCCCCGTAACTGGCTATGGCGGAATTTACGTTCAGTCTAATCGAATCGGCGACTATTTCGGTATGCAAGAGTGGAATATTGAAATACGCGGCAATATATTGAAAGATATTCAACGCCCTGAAAACCCTGAGTATGCGTATAAAGAAAATGCTTCCGAGGTAACGGATAGGAGTGGTATAGTTATTGAAACAGGCAATACGAGCGATACTGGAATCAATACCGATTTGCGGTTT
>CAKQDN010000066.1 GCA_934229275.1 uncultured Clostridia bacterium
ACGATTGTCGCCGCCGTTTTACTGTTGCACGTCGGGCAGAACGCAAAAATAAAAGGCGACGCGCTTATAGCAATGATTTCGGTCGGTTCTCTCGCCGTAGGTTATCTTTTGCTGAATATTTTTTCTACTTCGTCCAACCTTTCGGGCGACGTATGCAGTACGTTGTTCGGCTCTACTTCGATACTTACTCTGACGGAAAGTCAGGTGTGGCTTTGCGTAGGATTATCTGTTTTTGTCGTTGTGTTCTTTATTCTTACGTACAACCGTATATTCGCGGTAACGTTTGACGAAACCTTTGCGAAAGCAACAGGCGAAAAAGTCGGCGTTTACAATCTCGTCATTGCCGTTATCGTTGCGGTTATCATCGTGCTTGCAATGAATCTCGTCGGTTCGCTCCTTATATCCGCGCTCGTTATTTTTCCGGCGTTATCGGCAATGCGTGTGTTCAAAAACTTTAAGTCGGTTGTAATATGTTCGGCAAGCATATCGGTCGTCTGTGCCGTTCTCGGAATTTTAATTTCTATTATATACGGAACGCCGGTAGGCTCTACGATAGTTGCCGCGGATATCGTATGTTTCGGTATTTTTTATCTGTTGGGAATAGTTTTAAGAAGGAGCGCGAAATGAGAAAACGACTGCTTTTTTGCGGATTGCTTGCAGTATTCGTTTTATCGTTCGTTTCGTGTGCGAAAGAAAAAGAGTACAAATTGAACGAAAGCACGTTTTTTCTTGTGATGACGAATATGCAGTATTATCCCGAACAATATCTGAATAAAAATATCGAATTCGACTGTTTTACATACGACCTTACCGACGTAGACGGAAACGTTTACCGTTGCGGCGTAAGAAAATGCTCGTCGGGCTATGGGTGTAAGTGCGGCAAAGATACCGTAATAGGCTTTCTTTTGCGTTATAGCGGCAGTTTGCCCGAACCCAAAAATCAAAGCGAAGATACCAACGATAAGTCGTGGATACATTTAAGCGGCACGCTTACTTCTACCGAAAAAACGAAAATAACCGTCTACGCTTACAATGCGGACGGCAGTATAAATAAAAACTCGACCGAAATCATCGAATTTCTTACTTTCGACGTAAGCGAAGTAAGCGTTATATCGGATTATTCCGGTTTGAATTATTACGTTACGAAATAACGGAGGGATATTATGGCAAATAAAAGAGAAAGAGAAAAAAGGGCGCGCGAGAATGTAGCGTTGCAATATAAAAAATCGACGGGTAAACTTCTGCCGTTTTACGGTTGGGCGATTGCCGTATTAGCGGCTGTAATCGTATGCTATTTCTTCAACTGGGTTTACGTTTACAATTCCGATTACGGCATAGAAGTGAAAGCAAGCGGATTTTCGTTTATCGCCGCCGCGTTTTCGGGCAAATACTCTTCCGCCGATAAAATCTACGGCGATCTGGCGATGCCCTTTTACTATTACGCCAAAACTTCTTGCGAAACGCTCGGCGCAATAACTTTAACGGCTTTTATATTGAACGTTTTGGCTGTTATCGTTCTTGTGATAGTAAGAATGACGAAATTGCAGGGATTATCTTTCATTTCCGTTGCTTTTTCGGCTCTTTCTTCGGTTATGCTCGTAGTTGCGTTTATTGTTGCGCTCGGCATGAAAAACGATAAAATACTTTCGGTTTATTGTGGCGGAAACCCTAAATGCTATATCGGTTCGCTTTCGATTTTGACCGCTCTCGTATCTTTTGCGGGAACGGCAATACAATCCGTCGGGGCGATAAGATTTTTACTTCTTCATGCGGATTATCGCAAAAAGGCGGTAGGAATATGAAACGTTCGTTAAGAATTATATCTTTAACGCTGTTCTTCATTTGCCTTATTTGTTTATCCGCTTGCGGAAGCGACAGTAATAACGATTTATCACCCGAAAGCAAGTCCGAAACGTCGGGCGCAAAAGAAGAAACTCACGCAAAAGTAGACGTAGATTTAAGCGTTTTAAGCGGGACGATGGTTTATGCGGAAGTTTACAGAATAATGTCCGCCCCGTCGGATTACGTAGGTAAAACGATAAAAATCAAGGGAACTTATAATGCAAGTTACTATTCGCCCACACAAAAATATTACAGTTACGTTCTCGTTGCCGACGCAACCGCTTGTTGCGCGCAAGGATTTGAATTTGAATGGACGGGAAAATCATATCCCGAAGATTACCCCGAGAACGGAGAAATATCGAAGTCGTCGGGGTATTCGGCTGTTATGAGGAACTTGGTTTGACGTACTATTCGCTTACCGTCGATTCGTTAAAAGTACTATGAAAAAGCACTTGAAAAGAATAGCAATGTTTGCGATATTGATTGTAGTTATCGTAGGAATAATCATACTTCAAAGCGCATTAAGCGGCGGAGTTTGCCCTTTCTGCGGTCAAAAACATTGAAAATTCATTTTTTCAAAAAAACACTTGACGAACAA
>CAKQDN010000067.1 GCA_934229275.1 uncultured Clostridia bacterium
GGTGGAGCGAGTTTGTTTTTAACGATTTTAATTTTGACCTTGTTGCCCACTATTTCGGTTCCGCTCTTGACGGTATCCACTTTACGGACGTCGATACGAATACTCGAATAGAACTTCAATGCCTTACCTCCGGGCGTAACTTCGGGATTACCGAACATAACGCCGACTTTTTCACGAAGTTGGTTTATGAAAATGATGCAGGTTTTCGTCTTATTGCAAATGCCTGCTAATTTACGAAGCGCCTGCGACATAAGGCGAGCCTGTAAACCGATATGGCTTTCTCCCATTTCTCCGTCAATTTCAACCTTCGGAGTAAGCGCAGCAACAGAGTCAACGACGATTACGTCCATTGCCCCGCTTCGAACAAGCGATTCACAAATATCGAGCGCCTGTTCGCCGTTATCCGGCTGCGAAATATAAAGTTCGGAAATGTTGATTCCGAGATGCGAAGCGTAAACCGGGTCGAGAGCATGCTCGGCATCGATAAAAGCAACGTTGCCGCCTGCTTTCTGCGCCTCGGCAATTACATGCAGCGAAAGCGTGGTTTTACCGCTCGATTCGGGGCCGTAAATTTCGATAATTCTTCCGCGCGGCAAACCGCCTATTCCGAGCGCCATATCGATTGAAATACAACCGGTCGAAATGACTTCGACATGGTCGATATTCGTGTCGGAAAGTTTCATTATAGAACCTTTACCATAGGTTTTCTCGATTTGTTCGATAGCCGTTTCGAGTGCTTTTTGTTTAGCGCTTTTATTGACGTCACCGTCGATTACGGCAGATTTTTTTGTCGATTTCTTTTCCATATATTCCTCCGAATTGTTAACTTATTTTATCTGCGACTGCACTCCAGAAATTGCTTCGAGCAGCATTGAAAGCGCAGTTATCGTTCCATTATCTATTACGGATTGTCTGTCGCCGTCGAAAACGTATTTTTCGACGCGGCTGTTTCCTCTCACATAAACGCCGATGTAGCACACTCCTACCTCGCCGGGTTTTTCGGACGTCGGTCCGGCGTTGCCCGTTGTAACGACAAGATAGTCGGCGTTCGAACGTTTTTTCAGTCCTTCCAACATGCTAAATGCCGTTTGCTCGGAAACTGCTCCGAATTTATCGATAATCCCTTTATCCACGCCCAGAATTTCGCATTTGGCTTCATTTGAATAACATGTAAGTCCTTCAAAAAGGATTTTACTTGCTCCGGGAACGGATACGAGCGCGGCACAAATATTTCCGCCCGTAAACGATTCCGCAACCGCAATCGAGCCGTCGGCACGATCCAGCACTTCCTTCGCTATTCGCTTAGCGGAAGGTTTTTCGGTAAACACTTTTTTGTTTTTAATGATGTAATTGCAAGCGGATATAATTGCAAAAACCGTAGCAAGAGCCAAGAAAACAATCCCGATATATTCGAAAACGAGCGCGATTACCGACGGAAACACTTCGACCGCATCGCAAGCAGGATACAGCATATACGCTATTAGTCCTATCATTTGCGAGCAGGTTTTAATTTTACCCCAGCCGTCCGCCGCAAGCACGACGTTTTTGCTTGCCGCAACCGTACGGAAAGCGGTTATCATCAGTTCGCGCACGGTTATTATTATGGTCATCACTATAACCGCGACGGTAAACGTGTTCGAAAAAACGGTTACGAGAATGAGCGCAGAACAAACAAGTGCCTTATCCGCAAACGGATCGAGGAATTTGCCGAGATCGGTTACGAGATTGTATTTCCGCGCTATGTGTCCGTCGAGAAAATCGGTAATGCTTGCGATAACGAATACCGCCGTCGCACAAAAATAATGAAACGGAAATTCAATCAGGAACAGCGCAACGAAAACAGGGACGAGAAACAGCCTTACGAGTGTGATTTTTGTTGGAAGATTCATTCGACAAGTTCTCCCGTCAGATCGTATTTGTTAAAACCTGTGATTTTAACGTCGTACACGTTGCCGACGTCGACAAAACTACCGGTAAAATATACTCGAGAGTCGATGTCCGGAGCGTCGGATAACATTCTGCCGATAAAACGATTGTGATCGTAGTCTATGTCCTCGTAAATAACTTTAACCGTTTTCCCGACGAGTGAGCGATTTCGCTCTTCCGTATTGGCAAGGTTGATTTTCCCGAGTTTATCCACGCGTTGTTTTTTAATCTTTTTCGTCAGTTGTCCGTCCATTTTATACGAAGGAGTCCCCTCTTCACGAGAATACGCGAACACTCCGAGATGATCGGGTTTATATTTAAGAACGAAGTCACACAGTTTTTCGAATTGTTCCTCGGTTTCACCGGGGAATCCGACCATCATTGTCGTTCTTATTGAAATATCGGAAATTTTAGCCTTTAATC
>CAKQDN010000068.1 GCA_934229275.1 uncultured Clostridia bacterium
AGAGGAACGTTGAAACAATACATAAAATTCAATAAATACTATGATTCCGAAGAGTGTTCCGAAGAGAAATTCCAAAAGGATATGGAAGAAGAATTTCCGTGGAAACGCGTATGGTTCAAAATCGGCGTCATCAATGAAAGCGGTTACGTCATGGTTTTTCTTGACGACACCGTACTTGTGCGCAGAAGTCCGGATATGAAAGGAGATTTCTTTCCAGATTCCCGGTTAGACAGAATACTTGAATTTTTAAGCCAAACGGTTGTTAACACCGTCGAAATGTTGAAACAAGGCGTGTATAACGAATATATTAAAAAAGAATTGCCTTACGAAAACAGAAAGGGATTTATCAATCGCGCACTCTATTGGCGGCTCGTTCCAAAAAGCAAAAGAAACGATCGCGACGGGTTAAAGGAAAAGGAGATAGATAAACTTATAAAGCATGTTAAGAATGGAAATGACATGTTTGCGACAAAAGCATCGGGACGTTATGAGCGCATGTCTTCAGAAAAATATTACGAAGTGTGTTCTTACTGCTATGCCGCTGCGGGATATAAGGAATTAGATGGAAAAACACCTAAGGAAATGTTTAAGCGTTACGGCGACGATCGCGACGGCGGAATGAGTTTGCTTGACGAGAATTCGCAAGACGACTTCGATAAATGGTTTAAGTTAAGCACGCAGGAAAAATGGGAAATAGAAAACCCGTCGCACATGTGGGAAATCTCTTGCGGGCATACGCATACGATGATTCATTTATATTTGTTTTGGGGCGGCGGATATTGGTTTTATCTTTCCGGCGGAACGCATTGTCTGACAACGGAAGTCGTGCGTATGTATAACGGAATGAAAGATAAAGGCGTTCCCGTTCTTCTCGGACACGCCGGGCAAATAGTTGATAAACTGCTCGGAAACGACGATCTCGGGATTATTCCGAATAATGATATGGGGTGGCGTTATTGGTACGGCGGATTTCCGAAAGAAGACGTAATAAACTTCGTGCAGCTGCGCGACGGTATTGCTGATGAAGTTATAAAAAATACCACTTGGTTTGAACTGAATCAAGTGGAATTGGCAAACGAATAATACGAAAAAGCGGCTACAAAACGTAGTCGCTTGACTGCTTTTCGGCAAAATTCTCGCTATTTTTTCAAAAAGTAATTTTATAACCCGTCATAACCCCTTGACAAATTTTAATAAAGGGGTTATAATGGGGTTACGGCAAAACAAAGAGGGAGAGTCTAGCAATGTTGTCGACATATGAAGAGATGAGAGAAAAGGCAAGCAGATTTTATGAGGGTTTACAAATAAAAATACCTGAACAATATGTGTATTTAGCGGTAAGATCTTTGACAATGCCGCAGTATGCAAAAGAATATCAGGATAAATATAACCAATGTATAGGAGATCACCGAGCGTTGGCAACGGTAGGCGATGCAGTATGTGAAGCCTTTGTTATGTTAAATGAATATAACGATGATTTAACTTCCGATGATTTGGATAAGAAAAAAGAGAGTTTGCAAAATGAAAAGCTGAATTTTGTGGGTGAGCGAATGTTAAAGGGCGTATTATTTACGAGTAATAACGATTTGGAGTCGAATAACGAAGACTATCCGAATAAAAAGGCTTATGCAACGGCTTTTGAGGCGGTTATCGGTTTTATTGCTTTGATGGATAAAGCTCAAAATACAAATAATACGGATAAAATTCTTAAAGAACAGTTATCAAATGTCAGACGGAGACTATAATGAATAATCAAGAAATTCAGAACGAGCTTTTACAAGTTCAAAAAGAAATAGCCGAGTTGCCGGCGGGGTATATCTCAAGGAAAAATATAAAAGGTAAAACGAGATATTATCTGCAATGGACAGAGGACGGCAAAAAGAAAAGTAAATATGTCGATGATGCGCTTGTAGACGATTTACGCGCGAAGATAGAAAGAAGAAGAGAACTTCAAAAACGCGAAAAAGAACTTACTTTTATGCTTCCCAAACCGCAGAAAACAGAGAGTCAGGAAGAAGAAAAACACGTTTTCAGAACCGATGTAATGCTCGAAGAAAACTTGAAAAGTTACGTTCAGACAGTCGCTAATTATAAAAAAAGAAGTCTTTATAAGAATATTTGCGATTATGTTTACGGAGATGTCCGAGACAGAGTTTTTATTCTTTACGGATTAAGGCGCACGGGTAAAACGACGCTCATACGCCAGGTTATAGCCGAAAT
>CAKQDN010000069.1 GCA_934229275.1 uncultured Clostridia bacterium
TATTCAGGCAGCCGACAAGCCCAACGATTCGCCGGCTATTCACTATCTCGACGCTTTCGGCGGCGGTCATTTCGCCGCAAAGCCCGTTCTTCTCGAAAAACTGGTCACCGAAGCGCCCGACACTATCAAATGGCTCAGCGAACTCGGCGTCATGTTCGATAAGGACAAGGACGGTAACATGATAACCACGCACGGCGGCGGAACTTCCAGAAAGAGAATGCACGCCTGCAAGGACTATTCGGGTGCCGAAATCATGCGTACCCTGCGCGACGAAGTGCTTAACCGCGGTATTCAGGTCGTGGACTTTACGGCGGCGATCGAAATAATCAAGGACGAAAACGGTAACGCTGCCGGCGCCGTGCTTCTCAATATGGAAACGGGCGAAATTCTCGTCGCGAAAGCGAAAACCGTAATCATATGCACGGGCGGAGCAGGCAGACTGCACTATCAGGGCTTCCCCACCAGCAACCACTACGGCGCAACCGCCGACGGACTCGTGCTTGCTTACCGCGCAGGAGCAAAACTTCTGTATGCCGATACGCTTCAGTACCATCCCACGGGCGTTGCCGAACCCACTCAGGTTTTCGGCGCACTCGTAACCGAAAAAGTCCGCTCGCTCGGCGCGCAACTTGTCAATAAAGACGGTAAAGCGTTCGTGTACTCGCTCGAAACGCGTGACGTCACCGCCGCAAGCATAATAAGAGAGTGCAACAAGCGCGGCGAAGGAGTCAAGACCACCGACGGCGTGGGCGTATGGCTCGATACCCCGATGATCGAAATGCTCGGCGGCGAAGGAACCATCGAAAAGCGTATCCCGGCAATGATGCGCATGTTCGCAAACTACGGAATCGACATCCGCAAAACGCCTATTCTCGTCTATCCCACGCTGCACTATCAGAACGGCGGCATAGACATCGACGGCAACTGCATGTCCACGACCGTGAACAATCTGTTCGTGGCAGGCGAAGCGGTCGGCGGTATTCACGGAAGAAATCGTCTTATGGGCAACTCGCTGCTCGACATCATCGTGTTCGGAAGAGACGCCGGTAAAGCGGCTGCCGAACAGGCAAAGAACGTCACGGTCGGTGCGCTCACGCTCTCGCACGTCGACGAATTCGAAAAGAAACTGGAAGAAGCCGGTATAAAGCCCGAAAAACTTTCTCCGCAACTTCTGCCCGACTATACAAGAAAGGATATGTAAGGAGATTTTTAGTTATGTTGGAAATATTGGCAACTGTTTGCGAAATTATAATGGTTATTTGTTTCGGCGCTTCGTGGCCGTTCAATATCGTCCGCGCGTACAAGGCTCGCACGGCAAAAGGCACCAGCCTTCTGTTTATGTCGCTTATCGGCATAGGCTATATCGGCGGAATACTGTGCAAGATTTTCACCTGGATAGATAAAGGAAGCCTTTCCGCGCTTGCGTACGTCGCGTTCGCATTCTATATCATCAACATCGCTATGGTAACTGCGGGAATCATCATTTACTTCCGAAATAAGCATCTCGACGCGCTGGCAGAACAAAACAAATAATTCAATCATTGGTTAAAAAGAGACCTTTGCTCGTAACGAAGCAAAGGTCTCTTACTTTTTGGTAAAAAAGTAAGCCCCCACTTTTTTGAAAAAAAGTGGGCAAAAAACTTTTGAGTTAGAGGTGTTTGGTAGACACAGTTTTGACCTCTTTCTGTAGGGGAGGGGTCTCCCCTCCCGCAAACTATAAAATCATGACCTTATTTAAAGCCTCCTTTGCTTTGCAAGGGAGGTGGATTCGAGCGGCAGCGAGAAGACGGTGGGATTATTTGCCCATGAATTCTGTATCGGCATATGCAAAAAAAACAAACCGTAGGTTCACGGGAGGGGGAACCCCTCCCCTACAAAGTAGACCAACCTTTGCTGCGCTAAAATTGACTTCTTTAAAACCTCGCCCTTCGTGAGAGGTGGCGGCGATAGCCGACGGAGAGGGTAATGCTTACGTTAAGCCCCGATAATCGCAATAATTTCGTCAAACGGGCTAAAAACAGTTGACTAAAAAAGCAAATTCCATTATAATATTGCAGTAACGGTGTCGCAACCGATTTTTCTGCGCGCCGATTAACGTAAACCATTACCCAATAAGGAGACATAGATATGAAAAGAACTTATCAGCCTAAAAAGAGAAGCAGACTTAAAGTACACGGATTCAGAAAAAGAATGA
>CAKQDN010000070.1 GCA_934229275.1 uncultured Clostridia bacterium
CCTTTAGCAAAGTCCGTAAATAACCACGGCATCAGATATTCGAAACATCCGCCCGTCCACGAATACTGACAGCGATATTTTTTTGAGCATTTTCGCTTTAAATACTCAAAACACGTCCCGGGAATTTTGTCATATCCGACGCAAAACAAATACGTTACAAGCGACTCGCTTGCCGCCAGATCGTAATGTCCGCTATCGATTTTATTTTCAAACCCGTTATATCCGATAAAAAGTAATTTCTTTTTCAGATCAAACAACGGTAAAAAATCGACTTTTTCGATCATATTTTTCGCCATGCCGGCACATGCGGCATTAAAAAACGGCATGGCATAGCATAAACTCATGAAAAAATTACCGCTGTCAACGGTCGATACATACGACGGATATAAAACGTTGCCGCTGTCGGTATCATACCAGTTGTATAAATGCCCGTTCCATTTTTTTAACGTGCTTAATTTTTCAAGTATCCGATAGGTAATTCTATCAAATTTATTTCTGTCGATAAAACCGCAATTTAAAGCGCATACGCATGCACAAATCGAAAATCCGATATTCGTAGGCGACGTTCTTTTTGCATATCTTCCCACGTTTTCCTCCGAATAATTGTCGCAAACAAGATACTCGTTTTTCTCGAACTGAGCATCGTAATATCGCCAGGTGTCTTTTGCGACGTTTTTCAGATATTCGCACGCGATTTTTTCTTTTGATTTGATTCTAACGCTAGTAAGCGGAATTAACAAAACACATAAAAACAACAGCGCAAATACATAAAATTGCACTTTTGCAGATATTATCGCAAATATCATAAATAAAACGGCAAATACAAGCGATACAATCAGATACGCTTTACTTCCCGATGACTTTGCAAACGTGTTCCATTTTAGCAAATTTTTCTTCGTTTTCAGCCTTATCAGAGTCACAAAAAACGCCGTAAAGTCGATTAATGCGCGATACGGTAACGTCGCAATATACAAAGTTCGCTCTATAGCGACATTCAGAGCACATGCCGCACTCGCTCCGCCTTCGAAAACCGAGGATAAAAACGGCAAAAAGATCAACGCAAGCAGCACCGCTATTCCCGGATAAAAATCATAAACGCAAAACACGAACAAAGAAATAAACAGGCTCGGAGCAACGAAGACAAATAAAATATTTTGCAATATATGCATTTTTTGCTCGAAATTTAGCCTGTTTTTGATTTTGTTTCCGGATTTATCTCGAACTTTTCCGAACAGATACGGCAACAACTGAACGTCTCCACGCAGCCAGCGCAGGCGTCTTGCCTCGCTTTTTGCATAATTATCCGGAAAACCTTCAAGCACCGTCATATCCGTCGTGAGCGAACCCGCGATCACCCCTTCGATATAGTCGTGACTGAGTATTGCATTATCGGGAAACGCGCCTGCGGTTTTTTCCGCAAAAGCACTGACACGATATATTCCTTTTCCCGTATAATTATTTACGCCTAGCACATCGCGTTCGAAACAAATGCGTTCGCTATCGTAATTTCCGCAGTCTTCGAAACAAAAAAGTTTTGTAAACGCGTTTTTATTTCGTCCCGCTACCGAAACACGCGGACAAAGCGACGCGACGGCAACGTCTTTATTCGCCGGGTGTGCCATTACCGCGCAAAGTTCGCTTGCTTTCGTCGTGAAATTATCTTCATCAAGCGTTATGACAAAACGATACTTTTTATCGATCCCGCAACATTCGCTAAAATCGATTTTTTTCCCGAGCAAATATTCATTAAGTTCGCATAACGCGCCGCGTTTTCGCTCGTAGCCGGCAAACATTTTACTGCTTTTACTGTATTTTCTTTTGCGAATAATCAAGCCGTAATCGTTCTTATCGGCATTATCCTTAAATCTTTCGATTGTTTTTCTCTCTTCGTATGAAAAATAATCGTTGCGGCTCGGCGGAAAATCGATAAGGAGCGCGCAACGAAAACCGGGATTCGCATATTTCACTTCGAGTATGGACTTATTAAGCCGTCCGGCATCATC
>CAKQDN010000071.1 GCA_934229275.1 uncultured Clostridia bacterium
CGTATAGTTATTCCGATCAAGATTAACAGCCGAATTACTTTGTGATTCTCATTAAAAACAAAGCCGTCCGTGGTATTTCTCGGGCGGCTTGTCTTTTATAAAGCGGTTAGTTATTTAATTTTCTCGGTTACGAAACTTGCGAATTCCGCGCCTGTAAGGGCGGCTATGTCGGCAGGGGCGACTTTCATCTGCATGCCGACTTTTCCTGCGCTCACATAGAAGAAAGGAAGAGCCTGCGCAGAGTCGAAAATAAACGTCCTGAACTGCTTTTTCATTCCCACGGGCGAGCAGCCGCCGTGAATATACCCGGTAAGCGGCAAAAGATCTTTTTGCTTGATCATCTCCACGTTTTTCACGCCTGCCGCAACTGCCGCTTTTTTAAGGTCGAGCGCCTTATCCACGGGCAGAACGAAGACGAGGTGTTCGCGCGTGTTCGCCACCGTGACCAGCGTTTTGAAAACGCAGTCGCATTTTTCACCGAGCACGGAAGCGATGGATTCGCCGTCGGTAAGCGAACCGTCGTACTCGATGGCTTCGTACGGTATTTTTTTCTGATCCAATATTCGGAGTGCGTTTGTCTTATTCATAAAATCACCTTAAAATTTTCGTCTTTCGGTTTATCTCGTTTTTGGGGGATAGGCCGGTTTTTTCTTTATAAACACGGTTAAAATTGCGAACGGACTGAAATCCGCTGTCGAGCGCAGCCTGCGTAACGCTGACTTTCCCGTCGCGCAGAGCATTGCATGCGCAGTCGAATCTGTATTGATTGATAAGGTCGCGGAAGTTCATTTTCATAGTCTTGCGGAATACTCGCGACAGGTGCTGATAGTTGTATCCCAGCGCGTCCGCCATGGTTTTAAGATTTATATTCTGCGTGTAGTTTTCTTCTATGTAGCGAATTATTTCGGTTGAAATATCGTCCGATTTCTCCGTATCGACAAGTCGTGCCGTTTTCAGAAACGCCGCCGTAAGCGCGTATAATCCGCTTTTAATCGCATATTCGTCCGCGCTTCCGGGCTTAATCGAACCGTTCGTCACGTTTTCGCGAAAAAGCGTGTTTTCGATGTTTTCAAGAAGTTTTTCGTCGGGGGTGAATACGTTCACTTTCGGTCGTTTCGTCAATGCTGTTTTTTCAAGTTCGGGAACGTAATCGCCCGAAAAGACGATAACGCGCATCGCGGCGTCGCCTTCGATTGAAAAGGAGTGGGTCACATACGGAAAAACGAGCAGAAAATCACCCTTTTCAAGCGTTATCTCGCAGCCGTCGCAACTCGCCTGAACTTTTCCGCGAATACAACGCCACGCTTCGAACCCTTTGTGAAAATGCTTTTCGTAACTTAAATTTTCGTACGCGAAAGAATTGTAGATTCCGCTTCCGAACGTATTGTGTGGCTGATGAAACATGATTTGCTCCGATTTTGCTCCCAAAGTATATTTCTGTCCGATATTATACGACAAAAGTCTATAAATTGCAACCGTTTGGCGTTATAATACAAGTATAAATTTCGGATTGAAGAAAGGAAAGTTATATGAAAGGCAGGATTTTTTCCATAGAAGAATTTTCGGTGTTCGACGGCGACGGAGTGCGCGAAACCGTGTTTTTGAAAGGCTGTCCGCTTCGCTGCGATTGGTGTCACAGTCCCGAAGGGCAAAGTTCTAACGCGGAAATAGTGCGCTCTCCAAACGGCTGCCTCGGTTGCGGAAAATGCTTGGAAGCCGGCGAAAGAGCGAGCGGAAAACGCGTCTTAACGCGTGAAAGCGTTGACGCATGCCCTCGCGGTCTCGTTCGCGTCTGCGGAGATGATATCGAAAGCGAAGATCTGGCG
>CAKQDN010000072.1 GCA_934229275.1 uncultured Clostridia bacterium
AAATATATCGGTTGTACATTTCTTTTGTAAAACCGCGTCGCCCATATAACGTTCATTGTTAAAAATATACAATAAATTGCTTTTATACCACTTTTTATCGTTATACCGCTTCCTTATGTTTTTATCATTCAGAATATCGACGATTCTCTGCATTCCGTATCCTTGAAGATACAGATCGAATATTTCTCTCACGATTGCGGCTTCTTCTTCGTCAATCTGCAATTCTCCGTCTACAAACTTAAACCCAAACGATGTTCTCGTACAGTTATACTCGCCCGATTCCATTCGTTTTTTATAACTCCAACGTAAATTCCCCGATATGGTCTCGCTTTCTTTCTGCGCTGCCATACCGGGGAATGTCAGAATCATTTCAGCATTAAGTTTTTCTGTGTTGATGTTTTGTTCTTCAAAATATACGCTTACACCTATATTTTTCAGTAATCTGATTACGTTCAGAAGTTCTTCGGTGTTCCTTGCGAACCGTGAAACGGATTTTGTTATTATTTTATCTATTTTTCCGCGCTTGCAATCATCAATCATACGAAGGAACTCGTCACGTTTATTCATATCAGTACCGCTGATCCCTTCATCCATATACAGGTCTACAAGTTCACAATCGGAATGACTTTTGAAATAATCTTTGTAGTATCTTATCTGTGCCGCAAAGGAATGCAATTGCTCTAACGATTTACTCGATACTCTCCCATAAGCAGCCCATCGTTCTTTTCTTTCAGATTTTACAGCTTTTGGCGTTATATCCGTTATTTGCATATTTCCTCCTTTCGGCAACACAAACAATATCACATCATGTCGTCTCAGTCCAGCGTTTAGCGATATCTTTTTTGTGTAACCTTGTTTTCTACCTTTTATACTAAAAACGGCGCTTTATCTGTTAAAATTAGACAAAACGCCGCCCATTACAATTCTTTTATAATCCCATATGCATATTGAGAGCGTTTTCAATTTTTGCCGCAAAGTATTCTCCGTTCGAGGCTATGGTGTGCAGGTTTTGCTTTTCAAAGTATACGTCTACGCCGAAATCTTTTAACTCTTTCGTATAGCGCAACAATTCCGGAGTATTCCGCGTAAATTGTGAAGTCGATTCAACTATTATCATATCTACTTTCTTTCGTCTGCATAGAGCCAACATTTTATTGAATTCGACACGCTTGTTCGCCTCCGTTTCGGCTGTCTTATCGTCAATAAACACCCCGATTATCTCCCATTCCGGATTTGCTTTTATTTTATCGATATAATAATGTTTTTGAGTCTCATAATCGGGTTCGTCTTGATTCTTTGTTATCACGCCATATGCAACGACTTTAAATTTACTTTGCTGTTGACTTTTGTTTTCTTTTTGCTTCATTATTTCTCTCCTTTTACGTTTTTTTAATCAACGATTATCCTTTCACACCCGTAATGCTTCGCGGACAGTCGAACAATTCTTTTATACTCTGCTTCCGTTATTAAACCGGAGCGTAATAACAGCCGCAACATATTTGCGCAATAATAGAACGCGGCGTTATTCTTATCTTGTTCAGCCGCCATCTTTAACTCCCGCTCGGTTTAAGCCGAGGCTTATGCTTATCGCTTCGTTTATCTCTTTTACGGTCGCGCCGTCAAGTTCTCCGACGTACTTTATAAGCCGACTTTTATCTATCGTCCGTATCTGTTCCAGCAATGCAAGCGATTTCCGCTCCACTC
>CAKQDN010000073.1 GCA_934229275.1 uncultured Clostridia bacterium
ACTATACGTTCCTGCAAGTCTGTTGGCTTGGTCAACAGTATTTCCCGCATAAGAATCGACGTTTACATGAACAAGTTTTTTTGCAGAACTATCCCTCTCTTTGTTTTCTGCCATTCCGAAATAAGCATTTTCGATAACGATGCTCTTACTGCCGGCAGTATAACTTCCGCGAATTGCGGCATCGTCTTTCTCGAGGCTGCTGTTCATGCCCCAACTCAGGATTTTAGTGTCTTTAATGAGGATATTACCCTTATCGCCGTACAACTGGATTGCGTTTCCGCGAACGCCGCTGATTTCGCAGCCTTCGATGTTAAGAGTGTAACTCGTGTCTACGGTAGCGCCTTCGATTGCGTTTAGAACAATTCCGTGTCCGCGCGATTTATTGAAATCGCTTACCGTCGCATTTCCTTCATACTTATATCCTGCGCGGGCGGTGTTCCAATTATGTTCGCCGAGCGACACGCAATTTTTAACGTTGAAAGTAATGCCGGTATGCTTTCTCGTTTCGAGATCCAGGCACATTCCGGCGCCGGTATTCACAACGACGTTGTTTCTGGTTCCGTTTCCGGCTCCGTCCGTTCCCGTAATTCCGAGCGTTTTTGCCGCTCTTATCTGATTGCAGGCAACGAACGTACATCCTTCGAGATTCAAGGTTATATCGTTTGCCTGAGCGTTGAAAACGGCGCCGTTGCTGAACAGAACGTTTTTAACTGTCAGATTCGCGCCGACCCAGGCGTCGAGCCAGTTTTTGACGATAACCTTGTTTTCGCCGTCAAACATTGCCGGTTCGTTATTTGCACCCGAGACGGTTGCGATACCGCTTGCCTGCTCGAAAGTAGCGTAGACGGTTGCAAAATGAGTTGCGTCGTCGTAAGCGATTTCGTGACCGAGCAAGCCGTCGTCTTCGAGAAGCAGCGTGCCGTATTTAGCGGCATACACACAGAAATAACTTTCGGCGTCGTTGGTAGCAAAAGTCATCTCTCTTCCGAGCAGAGTTTTGGTGACTCGCTTCGTAAAGAACGCGCCGGCATATTCGGTGCTTGCCGCGCCGAGCGTTGCACCGGAAACGTCGCAGTTTTCGACGACGAGTTTTGCGTTGTTGATTGTTCCGACAAGTCCGCCGAGATTGTAAACTCCGATAACTTCGGTGTTTACGACGTTGCAACCCTTGAACGCGTAAGTCGCGCTCGCATCTGCAGCATAACCGAGAATCGCGCCGACTTTTCCGAAAGCCTCTACCTTGCTGTTTTTAACGGTAACGTTTTCGAACGTGCTGTCGCCGTAAGCATATCCGCATACGACGCCGTAAATGTTGCCTGCAAGAATATCGGTTCCGTCGCGGTATACTCCGCTGTTTACCGAAACGTTTTCGAACGTGACGTTTTTAATGGTCGCTCCCGCCGTATCGCAGAAGAAGCCGCCGCCATAGTATGCGGTGCCGGAAAGTCTTCCGTATACGATGTTCACGTTTTTAATCGTGTGACCCTGTCCGTCGAAAATACCCTGAAAACGAACCTGATTTCTGATTCCGACATGAACCCAGTCGATACCGCTTAAATCGATGTCGTTCAAAAGGCGAATCGTCTTGCCATTATAAACGTTTGCGCCGGTTTCGGCATTCACGCTGTCGCGGAACCTGATAAGATCGTTGACGGTGGAAATATACAGGTCGCCTTCCGAAGGC
>CAKQDN010000074.1 GCA_934229275.1 uncultured Clostridia bacterium
GTTTAAGCAGAAAAACCAACCTTGTTTTACTATATTCCTGACTTAAAAGTTTTTTGCCTTCTTTTTTTCAAAAAAGTAAGGTTTTTTACAAAAAAGAAGGGTCGATTTTGGCAAGACCGCCGAGTGAAGTTTCGCGATAGCACGCGCTGAGGTCTTCGCCGGTCTCCTTCATGGTTTTAATCACGCGGTCGAGCGAGATTTTGCGCGTTTCAAACAAAAATTCGGCAAGGTCGGCGTTCGTGACCGCGCTCATGGCGGCTACGGCGTTGCGCTCGATGCAGGGTATCTGAACCAGCCCCGCAATGGGGTCGCAGGTAAGCCCCAGATGATGCTCTATCGACATCTCGGCGGCGTACTCGATTTTATCGATACTCATACCGCGCAGCGAACACAGTGCGGCGGCGGTCATGGCGCACGCGCTGCCTATTTCCGCCTGACAACCGCATTCTGCTCCCGAAATGGACGCGTTAGTCTTTATAAGATTGCCGATAATTCCTGCCGTCGCCAAAGCATGTAATATCTCTTCGTCGTCGCAGCCGTACTTTTTCTTGTAGTGATATAAAACCGACGGAAGCACGCCTGCCGAACCGCAAGTGGGTGCCGTGACTATGGTCTCGCCCATGGCGTTCTGCTCGCCGACCGCAAAAGCGTAGGCGCAGATAAACCGCGAATCGGCGTTTCCTGCCGACCGCGACAAGCCTTCGTATAAAGATTTCGCGCGCTTGTGAACGTTCAGCCCGCCCGGAAGCACGCCGTCGTCGGCTATTCCGCGAATTATCGACTGTTGCATCGTTTCCCACACGCCGAGCAGGTATTTTTCAAAACCCTCGTCCTCGTGCGAGTAGACGAACTGCCATAAATTCATGCCGCTGCGCTTGCAAAAATCGCGGATTT
Organism: uncultured Clostridia bacterium; assembly: GCA_934229275.1. Taxonomy (GTDB): domain Bacteria; phylum Bacillota; class Clostridia; order Christensenellales; family Pumilibacteraceae; genus Neoclostridium. Next base: position 895 of record CAKQDN010000074.1, read on the forward strand.
CGCCGAAAGTATGCTCTTTATAAACGATCGGACTTTCGGGAGTGCGCTCCGTTTCGAATAGGATATTGCCGCCGCCCACGCTGAATACGCGCGCTTTGGCAATCGGCTCGTCGCCGCGGAACGCAAACAATTCCATGGTGTTCGGGTGCGGTATGGACGTGGTTTTAACGTCGCACGTCACTTCCGCCGGGAAAGGAGCAAACGTCTTTTTAATAACCGTGTCCGTGCCGTGCCCCTTGCCCGTAAGAGCCAGCGAGCCGTATAAAACCGCCTTGAAATTGTCCGCTTCCGGATGATTGCGGCGGAATATGATGCAGGCGCGCTCGGGTCCTATCGTGTGCGATGAGGACGGACCTCTGCCGATTTTGTATATCTCTTTAACCGAAGTCATTCCCGATTTTTCGGTGGTCGATTGTGACATGAATTTTTCCTCGTAAAAGTGATTTCGACTAAATTATACCACATACCAAGGCAAAATAAAAGCGTTTTGCGCGGAAAGCGATAAAATCGCTCGTTTTGCGGAAAACGGAGAGCGGATAGAACAAAATCGGAGTGGGAGCATGCGGAAAAAGCCGCGCAGGAGAATTTAATCGGGCTCCGCGCGCTTTTGCTATCGCTTGACAGAAAAAATCAAAAGATGTATAATTGACCTCGAGAAAAACCTTGATTATAAAAAGGAG
>CAKQDN010000075.1 GCA_934229275.1 uncultured Clostridia bacterium
GATTATTTGTTTTGGAGGTGTTTATGAAAACGGAAGATATAAAGTATCTTTGCACGACAATAGGCAATCTTGCGGGAATTCCGATAAGAATTTATAAAGACAACAAACAGATTTTTTACCATTCCGTAGTCAACCTGCCCAAAGATCCGATTATTCCGTATGAGGATAAGATATTAAAAATCCCCGTTCATATCGGCTATTTCATAACGCCGCGTTTTCATTATTACGGTATTGTAAATTCGCGAATGTACAAAATAGTTTTAGGACCGTCGCGGCAATGGACGGCAAACGAAACGGACCTGAACGAACTCGCTTTCGAATGTGATGTTCCTAAGGACGAAACGGAAAACTTTATATCTTCGATGAAAAGTCTTGTGGCGCTGCCTTTAAATAGCGTTTTGCAAACGCTGTGTTCAATGAATTTCGTATTGAACGACGAAAAATTATCTATTGCCGATATTACCATTTACGACGAAGAACAACTGAAATTATCCGACGAAATGAATGCCGACGAAACTCAAAAAAAGTACGACGAAACGGATTCGCCGACCAACGTTACCGCCGTGCATAATACACTTGCTCTCGAACAAACAATTATGAATTTTGTCCGTCACGGAGATACGGCGGCATTAAAAGAATGGCTGAAAAACGCGCCTGCCGTTCGTCCCGGAATATTATCATCCGACACGCTGAGGCAGTTAAAAAATACTTTTATCGTTACCGCAACGCTTGTTTCGCGCGCGGCAATCCGCGGCGGCATGGACGTAAACGATGCGCTTTCTTTGTCCGATGCGTATATTCAAAAAACCGAATTGCTTTCTTCTGTTGAATCAATCGAAAACTTACAGTATCATATGGTATTCGATTATACTGAACGAGTCGAAAAAATAAGGCTGGGCAAAACCCCGACAAAGCTAACGACGGACATTGCCAATTACGTGCAAAAGCACTTGACCGAACCCGTAGATATCGACGCGTTATCAAAGGCAATGTTTATTTCGAGAACGCACCTTGCGGTAAAATTCAAAAAAGAAACGGGAATGACGCTCACCGATTTCGTATTAAAAGAAAAAATCGAGGAAGGCAAAAGACTTCTGCGATATACCCAAACCAATTTCCGCGATTGCCGCATATCTCGGATTTTCGTCGCAAGGTCATTTCGCAAACGTATTCAGAAAATACGTAAATTCTTCGCCCAACGAATACCGCTTAAAACACAACAAATAAATCCGATACTGCATATTAAAAAGTCGTTCCGAACAGATTTTGCCGAACGACTTTTTAATGCTTTATTTAACTATGTCCTTCTTTAGCGTTAAGTTGTTTGTTATATTGTATATTATTTCACTACTACATGCAAACTCACATTGATTATCTGACCGCTTTGAACTTCGTTTTATTTTAATTTACCTTTTGCAACACTCTCTGTCGCTAATAGCACCCACCACATATAAGGCTGATATTGACAGAACAAATATCCGATATACGAAGATACCTGCTCGTACTGCTCGCCCATATTCTG